>NZ_JBEYCQ010000022.1:0-127102 GCF_040632905.1 Streptomyces sp. NPDC016469 | reverse complement strand
ACGTGGTCGGGGCCCCTCACACGTACGCCGGGATCAGCCGCCGGCGACCGGCCGGGCCGGAGCCGTGCCTCCGCGTGGCGCGCGGTCCGCGTGCGGCGGGCGCCGGCTGCCGGCCGGCGTCACCGGGGACCGTTCCGAGCGCACCGCGTGGGCCGTGGCGGGCGCGGGATGGGCGCGCGGGCGGCCGCTCGCGGCCGCCGGACGCCCGGCCTGGCCGCGCGCGGGACCCTGCGCCGCCGGCTCCTCCGCGGGCGGCTGCCCGCCGGGCCGGGCGGAGGGCTGTAGGGCCGGCACGGGCGCCGGGACGTCGGCGGCGGGCGCCGGGGCCACGGGGCGGCTGCCGGGGGCGCCGAGCCGTGCGCGGGCGGCGAAGATCCAGTTCTCGGCGCGGGTGATCAGCGGCTCCACCCACGGCAGGCCCAGCAGGATCAGCAGGCCGGCCGCCCAGCCGAGGAGCACGTCGCTCAGCCAGTGCGTACCGAGGTAGACCGTCGTCAGGCCGACGCCGAGCGAGACGATCGCGGACATGGCCGACAGATAACGCCTGGCCCTCGGGGTGGCGGCCAGATAGGCGAGGATGCCCCAGGTCACGACGGCGTTGGCGGTGTGGCCGGAGGGAAATATATCGCCGCCGGCGAAGAGCTCGGCCGATCCGATCCTGGTCGCGTAGTGCGGGCCGAGCCGGCCGAGGCCGATCTTGACCGCGCCCACCGTCAGGTTGAGCAGCAGCAGCGAGGCGCCGAGCGTCAGCAGCGGACGCAGGGTGTGCTGCCGCCAGGAGCGCCAGCCGAGCCAGCAGGCGACCATGACCGCGGTGGGCCCGCGCTGACCGAGGACCACGTAGTAGTCGAGGGCGGCGTGGATTTCGGGCCACTGCTGGTAGGGCCGGAAGAGCATGACCTTCCAGTCCAGGGCCACCAGCCAGGACGACATGAGCACGGCAATGACGATGGCCAGATAGAACGCCAACGTCCCGCCGAAGAGAGCGATGCGGTGACGGCTCATCCGCGGTGTCTCTATCTTCGGCGGTTCCGGCTCCCGGTCCAGCCGGGCGAAGATGTCGGTACGCACCCAATCGACGTTACAGGGAGTGAGTGGGCGTGCCTGTCGATCCGGGCGCTTTGTGATGACGATGTGATGTGGAGTATGTCTCAGCCACCGGATTTTTCCAGGGTGGCTGAATAACTCCCCTATTCTTTTCGGCCTGTTATGCGATACCTGTTCGACAAGTAATTCGCTGACACTTGCGAAGAATTCCGGGGATCTCGAAGTGTGTTTATCCGCAGTGCGGCGGAGCGGAACGGAGGGTGTCAGTCCGGTTACCGTACGGCTTCGGGGCGGGAGGCCGCACGGGCCGGCGGGCGGCACGGGTAGTGGCGTACGCCACACTCCGGCGGATCGGGCGGTATGAGATGGGCCACGTGTGGCCCAGCCGAACTCGCGTACGCTGACGGATCACTCGCCCGTCGATGCCGGGCCCGGACCGCCGCGTCCCGTGGGCCCGCCGAGAGCGAGGGACCATCTGGGAGGTAGATGCATGACCGGGACGCCCACCGCCCGAATCCGCCTGCGCGCAGCCGCCGACGGTGCCAACCGCTGGGTCGTCCTGGTCGTCCTCTGCCTCAGTCTGCTGCTCGTCGCGCTCGACGCGACGGTGCTGCACGTCGCCGTCCCCGCCGTCACCGAGGACCTGCGGCCCAGCGCCGCCGGACTGCTGTGGATCGTGGACGCCTACCCGCTCGTCTGCGCCTCCCTGCTGATCCTCTTCGGCACCCTCGGCGACCGGGTCGGACGCCGGCGCGTCCTGCTGCTCGGTTACGCCCTCTTCGGCGTCGCCTCGGCCGTCGCCGCCCTGGCCGACAGCGCGGCCGTGCTCATCGCGGCGCGGGCCCTGCTCGGCGTCGGCGGCGCGATGATCATGCCCGCGACCCTGTCGATCCTGCGCCAGGTCTTCCCCGACCGGCGCGAACGGGCCGTGGCGATCGGCGTCTGGTCCGCCGTGGCCGCCGTCGGCGCCGCCACCGGGCCCGTCATCGGCGGCTTCCTCGTCGAGCACTTCTGGTGGGGCTCGGTCTTCCTGATCAACATCCCGCTGATGGCCCTGATCCTCCCGGTCGGCCGGCTGCTGCTCCCCGAGTCCCGGGGCAACGACGACGGACCCTGGGACGTGCTCGGCGCGCTGATGGCCGCCGCCGGGGTGCTCGGCGTGGTCCTCGGTGTGAAGCGGGCCGGCACCGGCGAGGGCCTGACCGGCCCGGCCACCCTGGTGCCGCTGCTGCTCGGGGCCGTGCTGCTCGTTGCCTTCGTGCGCCGCCAGAAGCGGCGCACCCACCCGCTGATCGACATCGGCATGTTCGCCCGGCCCGCCTTCTCGACCGCCGTCGGCTGCATCGTCCTGGCCATGCTCGCCCTGGTCGGCCTGGAACTCGTCGCCGTCCAGTACCTTCAGCTCGTCCTGGGCCTCAGCCCCCTGGAGACCGGCCTCAGGCTGCTGCCGCTCACCTTCGCCGCGATGGCCGCCGGCGCCACCGGCTCCCACACGCTGCGCCGGATCGGGCCGCGCCGGATGGTCGGCTGGGGCTTCGTCGTGACGGCCGCCTCGGTGCTGACGCTCACCGCGATGGGCCGCGACGACCGGCCCGTGCTGCTGGCCGTCGCCTTCGTCGCCCTCGGCTTCGGCCTCCAGTCCACGCTGTTCGGCGCGTACGAGTCGATGCTCAGCGAGGCCCCCGCCGACCGGGCGGGCGGGGCGGCCGCGATCGGCGAGACCTCCTACCAGCTGGGCGCCGGCATGGGGATAGCGCTGCTCGGCAGCGTGATGAACGCCGCCTATACGCCCGGCCTCGCGGGGTTGCACGCCGACGGCGTCCCCGCCTCCGCGGCCGCCGGGGCCGCCCACTCGCTCGGCGAGGCGTACCAGGAGGCCGCGTACCTGGGCGGGCCGCTCGGCGCCGTCCTGCGCACCACGGCCCGGGACGCCTTCATCGACGGGCTGCACGTGACCCTGCTGGTCAGCGCCGGGCTGCTGCTGCTCGGGGCGCTGGCCGCGCTGCGGCTGCCCCGGGCGATGGAGTGCGCCCCGAAGCTCTGCGAGCCCCGGGAGCCGGCCGAGCGCCCGGACGCGCCGCCGCGCGAGGCCGTTGACCGGCTCGACGCGCAGCCCCGGGTGCCCGGGCGGCGCCGGCCGGGCGGGGCGGCCTCCGGGCACCCTGGACGCCCGGCACACCGGGTCGTAACGTCGGCAAGGCACCGTAACTAACACTGCTAGTTTTCGAGCACCCCGCCGGAGGCACACCCTCATGTCCACCGCCCCCACCTCGAAGCTCCCGCCCTTCGACCCCCGCGACCCGATCGGCGTCGACGACCTGCTGAGCCCCGAGGACCTCGCGATCCGCGACACCGTCCGCACCTGGGCCGCCGACCGCGTCCTGCCGCACATCGCCGAGTGGTACGAGAACGGCGAGCTGCCCGGCATCCGCGAGCTGGCCCGCGAGCTGGGCGCTCTCGGCGCGCTCGGCATGTCGCTCCAGGGCTACGGCTGCGCCGGCGCGACGGCCGTCCAGTACGGGCTGGCCTGCCTGGAGCTGGAGGCGGCCGACTCCGGCATCCGCTCGCTCGTCTCCGTGCAGGGCTCCCTCGCCATGTACGCGATCCACCGCTACGGCTCCGAGGAGCAGAAGCAGCGGTGGCTGCCGGGCATGGCGGCGGGCGAGACCATCGGCTGCTTCGGCCTCACCGAGCCCGACCACGGATCGGATCCGGCCGCCATGCGCACGTACGCCAAGCGCGACGGCGAGGACTGGGTGCTCAGCGGCCGCAAGATGTGGATCACCAACGGCTCGGTCGCCGGGGTCGCGGTCGTCTGGGCGCAGACCGACGAGGGCCCGGCCGGCACCGGCATCCGGGGCTTCGTCGTGCCGACGGACGCGCCGGGCTTCTCCGCGCCCGAGATCCGGCACAAGTGGTCGTTGCGCGCCTCGGTCACCAGTGAACTGATCCTGGACGAGGTGCGGCTGCCCGCCGACGCCGTCCTGCCCGGGGTCACCGGGCTGCGCGGACCGCTGAGCTGTCTGAGCCACGCCCGCTACGGCATCGTCTGGGGCGCCATGGGCGCGGCCCGCTCCAGCTTCGAGGCGGCCGTCGACTACGCGCGCACCCGGGAGCAGTTCGGGAAGCCGATCGGCGGCTTCCAGCTCACCCAGGCCAAGCTGGCCGACATGGCCGTCGAGCTGCACAAGGGCATCCTGCTCGCCCACCACCTGGGCCGGCGGATGGACGCGGGGCGGCTGCGCCCCGAGCAGGTCAGTTTCGGGAAGCTGAACAACGTGCGGGAGGCAATCGAGATCTGCCGCACCTCGCGCACGATCCTCGGCGCCAACGGGATCTCGCTGGAGTACCCGGTGATGCGGCACGCGACCAACCTGGAGTCGGTGCTCACCTACGAGGGGACCGTGGAGATGCACCAGCTGGTCCTGGGGAAGGCGCTCACCGGCCTGGACGCGTTCCGATGAGCGCCCGGAGGGCGGTCAGCTCTGGTTGAAGAAGCCGTCGGCCGGCCGGCCGACGGCTTCGCCGTTCATCACCTGGGTGTCGGCGGGGGTCAGCAGGAAGACGCGGGTGGCGACGCGGTCGATCGACCCGCGCAGTCCGAAGATCAGGCCCGCGGCGAAGTCCACCACGCGCTTGGCGTCGGCGGAGTCCATGGACGTGAGGTTCATGATCACCGGGACGCCGTCCCGGAACAGCTCGCCGATGGCGCGGGCGTCCCGGAAGCTGTCCGGGGTCACGGTGGCGATCCGCCGGCCCGTCTCCTCGGCGGTCTCGGAGGCCACCCGCACCCGGGGATCGGTCACCCACGCCTGACCGGTACCGGTCCGTGCACCCTCGGCGTACTCGTCGTCGTCGTAGTACCGCTCGTCGTTGTCCTCTACGAGGCCCAGCCAGGCACTCGCCTTGCGCACCGATCCCATGGACGCCTCCTCTCACCGCGGTTCCTTGGTGTTCCGCATCTCTTTCGTATCCCTATGGTCGTCCATGATGCGGATCGTGCGCCAAGGGGATAGGCGGCGCGCAGGGCATTCGTGACGGTACTGGTGCAGAGGATGTGGCGATTCGTCAGGTTTCGCCCTGGTAAGGGGCCCTGAAGAAAGAAAATATGATGTCCGGGCCGTACGGGTGACATGGGGGACGTACGGGTGAACGGAACGCTGGGTACGATGCCGTCGCGTCCGCGCCCGAGTGCGGCGCACACGCGAACGAAACCCGGGGGACGGCCGTGTTCGGAATAGTCAGGCCCTGTACGCATCGCCTCTCCGAGAGGCTCAAGACCGAGTGGATGGCCCACCTCTGCGGGCTCTGCCTGGCGCTCCGCTCGGACCACGGGCAGTTCGCCCGGGTCGTCACCAACTACGACGGCCTGATCGTCTCGGTCCTGACGGAGGCTCAGGCCGAACGCACCCCCGCGCAGCGCCGCACGGCCGGGCCCTGCCCCCTGCGCTCCATGCGCACCGCGCCCGTCGCGCGCGGCGAGGGAGCCCGGCTGGCCGCCGCCGTCTCGCTGGTGCTGGCCTCGGCGAAGGTGCGGGACCACGTCGCCGACCGGGACGGCCTGTTGGCGCGCCGCCCGGTCGCCGCCGCGGCCCGCCGCGTCGCGGCGAGCTGGGACCGGGCCGGGGCGCGCACCGGCGCCCAGCTCGGCTTCGACACCGCGCTCCTGGTCGACGCGGTCGACCGGCAGACCGGCATCGAACTCCTCGCGGGCCCCGGCACCCCGCTGCTGACCGTCACCGAGCCCACCGAGACGGCCACCGCCGCGGCCTTCGCGCACACCGCCGTCCTCGCGGGCAAGCCGTACAACGCCGAGCCGCTCGCCGAGGCCGGACGCCTCTTCGGGCGCCTCGCGCACCTGCTGGACGCCGTGGAGGACCAGGAAGCCGACGCGGCGTCGGGTGCCTGGAACCCGCTCACCGCGACCGGCACCTCCCGCGCGGAGGCCCGGCGGCTGTGCGACGACGCGCTGAGGGGCGTACGGCTGGCGCTGCGGGACGCGGAGTTCACCGACGGCCGGCTCGCCCATGTGCTGCTGACCCACGAACTGCGGCGCTCGGTGGACCGGGCCTTCGCCACGGACGTCTGCTCGCACCGGGCGGGCGGGCTGCTGACCACGTCCGGCGAACCGTCAGGAACGGGACCCACGGGCTCCTTCGGGCCGCCGCCGGGCAACCCGTACGCGCCCACGGGGCCGGGCGGGCCCTCCGGACCCCGGCCGCCCGAGCCGCCGCGCGACCGGCGCGGGCTCGTCATGGGCTGCCTGGTGTGGGCCGGGCTCGCCTGCACCTGCCAGATGTGCTGCGGCACCTTCGAGGATCCCTGGTCGCGTCAGCGGCGCGAGGGGCTGTGCAGCCAGTGCGACTGCGGGGACTGCTGTGACGGCTGCGACGCGTGCAGCAACTGCTGCGACTGCTGCAGCTGCTGTGACGGCTGTGACTGCGGGTGCGACTGCTGAGGCGGTGTCACCTGTACGTCGTCACCCTTGCGTCCCGCTCCGCGGCATGGCGGAGCGGGACGGAGCGAGGGGAGGGTGTGCTGCTGTGCCGAATGTGCGAGGGCGCGCCTGGACAAGGGCAGGGCGGGCGCTGGAAGCAGGGCGTCGGCTCAACAGGAACAGGACCACACGCGACCGAAGTCGATGTGGGAGCGCTTGACCAGCCACTGCTGCGATTGCATGGCCCCAGTGGAACAGTCATCCGATGACCCGTCAACTGCCTTGAGACGTCGTGCTCACAGTGTGGACAGGCTTGACAGCTCGCCCCGGACAGCGCTTGTCTCGGGCAAGGACCGGGCTGAGGGGCCCGTCCGCCTCGCTCCACGCTGCTGCTTTCCGCCTTTCTGCGCCGAGGGCGCGCCCCGTGTTCACCGTATCCACGGAGCCTCCGCATGCCCGCGCGCACATCCGCACCCCGTCCTGCCCTCCGGCCCCTCCACCTGGCCGCCGAGATCGGCGGCCCGCCCCGCTACGACGCCGCCCACCACACCGGCCTCGCCCGGCTCGCGGAGAGCGGCGCGCTCGACTTCGTCACCCTCGGCGACTCCTTCGCCCGGCCGGGGCCCGACGCGCTCGCCGTCCTCGCCCGGGTGGCCCCCGCCACCCGCCGCATCGGCCTCGTGCCGACGCTCACCGCCACCCACACCGAGCCGTCCCGCGTGTCGTCCGCCGTGGCCACCCTGGACTGGGTCAGCCGGGGCCGGGCGGGCTGGCGCGTCGGCGTGTCCGCGACGGAGGCCGAGGCCCGGCTGTTCGGCCGCCGCCCCGCCGCGTCCGCCGAGGCCCTGTGGGACCGGGCCGGGGAGTGCGCCGAGGTCTGCGCGCGGCGCTGGGACCGCTGGGAGCCACCCCAGGGCCACCCCGTGGTCGTCATCGACGGCACGCCGGAACCGGCCAGGGCGGCCGCCGCCCGGCACGCCGACGTCGTCCTGGTACGGGCCGCCACCCCCGAGCGGACCGCAGCCATTCGCGACGACGTGCGCCGCCGCGCCGCCGGGCACGGCCGGGACCCCGACGCGCTGCGGGTGCTCGCCGCGCTCACCGTCGACCTCGGCGACGCCGAGACGGCACCGGAACCGGGGCTGGCCGACGAGCCGCCACCGGCCGACCGGGGCACCTACTACCGGGGCGGTCCGGTCGACCTGGCCGCGCTGATCACCCGGTGGTACCGGGCCGGCGCGGTCGACGGCTTCCACCTCACCCCGATCACCCCCGGGCGCGACCTCGAACGGATCGTCAACGGCACAGTGGCCCTGCTCCAGCACCGGAGCCTGTTCCGGACCTTCTATCCGGGCGGCACCCTGCGCGAGCACCTGGGCCTGGCCCGGCCGGCCCGTCGGCACGCACAGGCCGGAGCACGCGTATGACGACCGCGCCGCCCCGGCGGATGCACCTCGCCGCATGCGTCCCCGGCACCGGCGAGCGGGCCGGGTTCGCCTCGTACGAACAGCTCGCGCGCACGGCGGAGCGCGGCCTGTTCGACTTCCTCCTCGTCGCCGAGGGGGAGGCCCACGGCCCCGAGGTGCTCACCCTGCTGGCCGCCCTCGCCGCCGGCACCGAGCGCCTCGGTCTCGCCGCCGGCGCCGCCTTCGGGGAGCCCTACGAACTGGCCCGCCGCCTCGCCACCCTCGACCACCTCAGCGCCGGCCGGGCCGCGTGGCACGCGGACCCCCCGGCCGGTGAGCACCCGCGCGCCGCCGAGTTCGTCGCCGCCGCCCGCGCGCTCTGGGACTCCTGGACGCCCGACGGCACCCCGCGCCCCGTCGCCCACCGCGGCCGGTACTTCGCGGTGGAGGGCGAGTTCACCGTGGAGCGCTGTCCGCAGGGCCACCCCGTCACCGTCCTGGCGGGCGACTCGCCCGAGGGCCGGGAACTCGCCGCGTCCGCCGCCGACATCGTCCTCGTCCCGCACACCACGCTCGACGCGGCCCGCGCCCGCTACGCGGAGGTGAAGGGGCGGCTCGCGGCCCACGGCCGGGCGCACGACGAGCTGAAGGTCATGCTCCGCGTCGCCTTCGTACTCGGTGACAGCGACGACGCCGACGCGCGGGAACCGCTCACCGGCAGCCCGGCCGCCGTCGCCGCGCTGCTCACCGAGTACGTCACCGAGGACGCCGCCGACGGCTTCGTCCTCGTCCCGCACGCCCCCGGTGGCCTCGACGACTTCGTGGACCGGGTCGTCCCGCTCCTCCAGGACCTGGGGGCGTTCCGCCGTACGTACAACAACGGCTCGACGCTGCGTTCGCATCTCGGGATCGCCGCACCGGTGTGGAAGGGTTGACGACCATGAGCACGCACGCACAGCAGCAGGCAGCGCGGGACTGGGAGCGCTGGCACGAGGAGCGGACCGCCACGGTCGCGGCGCCGCACGGCCCGCTCTCCCTCACCGGGACCCACTGGCTCGCGGATTACCCGGAGGGTCGAATTCCGGCCGTCCCGGGGCGGTGGCGCGAGGAGGGCGGCGCGTTGGTGCTCGACGCCGTCCCGGAGGACGGGCTGGCCGTCGACGGGAAGCCCTTCGCCGGGCAGGTCCGGCTCGGCCCCGACCGGGGCCGGATCGACGCGTCCCGGGTCGCGCACGGGGAACGCAGGCTCGTCGTGCTCAGCCGCGAGGGCCTGTGGGCGGTCCGGGTCTTCGACCCCGACGCGCCCGCGCGGCGCGCGTTCCGGGCGATCGAAGCGACCCCGTACGAGCCGCGCTGGGTGCTGCCGGGCACCTTCCGCCCGTACGCGGACGCGCGCACCGTCCGGGTCGGGAACGCCGACGGTGTCGAACGCGGACTGGGGCTCGCCGGGGAGATCGCCTTCGAGGTGGACGGGGCCGGGCATACGCTCCAGGTCGCCGTCGAGCCGGACGGGTCGCTCTGGGCCGTCTTCGCCGACGCCACCAGCGGGAACGGCAGTTACCGCTTCCGGTTCCTGCGGCCCGCCGCACCGGACGCCGACGGTGCGGTGACCGTCGACTTCAACCGCGCGCTGCTGCCGCCGTGCGCCTTCGCGGACCACTTCATCTGCCCCTTCCCGCCGCCGGGCAACACCCTTCCGGTGGCCGTGGAGGCGGGGGAGCGGAACCGCATCGACGGCTGAGGCGGCTGTCGCGAGCTCAGGCCAAAAGGCGCCCTTGCGCGAAAAGTTGACGCCTTGAATACTCCCGAGCAGCGCTTGTCAGGGGCACGGCGTATCCGGAATGCGGACGGATCGCCGTGCGTCTGACTGCGCCTCACGGGCCCGACCACCCCACAGGCGGGCCCCCGATTCCCCTCGGGAGGAATGACAGTGAGGATCAAGCGCACCACCCCCCTCAGCGGTACCGCCAGACGTACTCGGGCCCTCGCCATCGCGGCGGGCCTGGTGGCCGTAGGCGCCCTGGCCGTCCCCACCGCCCAGGCGAACTCCACCGGAACGTACAGCGCCAACCAGCTCGCCGCCGCCGGTGACGCCGTGCTCGGCGCCGACATCGCGGGCACCGCGTGGAACGTCGACGCGAAGACCGGGAAGCTCGTGGTCACGGTCGACAGCACGGTCTCCGCCGCGGAGATCCAGCGGATCAAGGACTCCGCGGGCGGCAACGCGGGCGCCCTGCGCATCGAGCACACCCCGGGCACGTTCAACAAGCTGCTCGCCGGCGGTGACGCGATCTACGCCCCCGGCTGGCGCTGTTCCCTCGGGTTCAACGTCCACAGCGGCAGCACGTACTACTTCCTGACCGCCGGTCACTGCACCGACGGCAACCCGCCCTGGTACACCAACTCCTCGAACAGCACCTACATAGGCCCGACGGTCGGCTCCAGCTTCCCGACCAACGACTACGGAATCGTGCGTTACGACAACACCTCGCTCGCCCACCCGGGCAAGGTCGGCAGCGTCACCATCACCGGCGCGGCCAACGCCACGGTCGGCATGTCGGTGACCCGCCGGGGCTCCACGACCGGCACCCACAGCGGCACGGTCACCGGCCTCAACGCCACGGTCAACTACGGCAACGGTGATGTCGTCTACGGCATGATCAAGACCAATGTCTGCGCCGAGGGCGGCGACTCGGGCGGTCCGCTCTACTCCGGCAGCAAGGCCATCGGCCTGACCTCCGGCGGCAGCGGTAACTGCAGCTCCGGCGGTACGACGTTCTTCCAGCCGGTCACCGAGGCGCTGAGCGCGTACGGCGTCACCCTGAACTGACGCCCTGCCCCGTACGGACACATGGCCCCCGGTCCCGCCGGGGGCCATGTGCGTGCGGGGCGCCCGGCGCCGGTCAGCCTCCGGCACCCGCCCCGGCCGGTGCCACGCCGAAGATGTCCACCGCGTGGTAGTACGTCCAGGCCGTGGCGTCGCACGAGGTCCGCTTGGCGCCGGAGTAGGCGGCGCACACGCGCTTGAGGTCCGCGTAGAGGGCGTTGTCGAGCCGGGCCTTGTTGGCGGAGAACGTGCCGGCGGCCTTGTAGTTGCGGTACCCGAAGTCGTGGCGGGCGCAGGCCGTCTGGAACGGGAAGCCGAAGGGGTTGTCGGGCGAGGTGCTGCAGTAGTCCGTCGACCAGTCGAAGCCGTACGCGGACCACGCGCCCTTGTTGTTGCGGGCGGAGTTCCACGCGTTGTAGCTGGACGCGCTCGTCTGCGTCCAGGAACTGAGGACCTGGGGCTTGTCCGCGGGGGCCGCCGAGGCGGACGAGACGGGCAGCAGGGTGAGCGGGAGCGAGAGACCGAGGGCGGCGAGCAGGGTGGCGACGCGACGGCGCATGGACAACCTCCGTGGGGTGAGGGGCGGCTGGACCGGTCCCGCAGGTGTGCGAGGTTGCTCCAGAATGCTGCCATGCACCTGTCATGCCTAGGGGCGTGCGGTGGCTGTTGGGTAGCGTGCGCCGTGCGGGGTACGTGTCAGCGGGCGTGCCGCCGCCCCAGCAGGCGGGCCTGTTCCTTCTTCAGCTCGGCGAATCCCCTGCGCGCGTACGCGGCTATCTCCTGACTGGGGAACGGTACGACCGAGAGGTGCTGTTCATGGCTGCCCCGCGACCATCGGGCGGCCGTGATCTCGTAACCCGAGACATGGGCGCACAGCTGGAGCAGGAGGGGCGGCATCACGGGCTCGCTCAGCAGGTCGGCGTGGGCGAGGACGAGATCGCGCATGGCCCGGATGTTCGGGAGGAAGACGGTCGTGACCCATAGCCGCCATTCGGCGAGCTCCTCCTCGGTGGGCGGCGTCTCGTGGTCGAAGGGGGATCTGCCGTCGGGCCGTGCGTTGCGCTCCAGGAACGCGGTGAAGATGCGGCTGTTGGCCTCGGTGAGGGCGAACAGGGGGCCGTAGAAGTCGCTGAGCTGGCGGTTCACCCGGGCGAGGCGTTCCTGGCGCTGCGCGAGGCGCAGTCCGTTGAGGTAGGTGAGGGCGTAGCCGGCGAACGTGAGCCCGATGGTGACGGCCAGTGTGATCACGGGGGCCGATGCTAACGGTGGGACGCCTCCACCGTCGGCCGGTCCGGGGTTCTGCGCATCGCCGTCAGCAGCGTGCCCGCCGTGCCCGCCACCGCCCACGCGGACAGCACCAGGAGGGGGCCGGTCACCGCGTTGCCGTGGAAGTACGCGATCGAGCGGGCCGTCCAGGTCGAGGCGCCCGGGGGCAGGGCGGGGCCGATCGCGCGCCAGAAGTCCGGGAGCATCGGGAGCGGGAAGGCGCCGCCCGCGCTCGGGTTGCCCGCGATGACCACGATCAGGACGGCCAGGCCGATGCCGACGATGCCGGTGAGCCCTTCCAGGGCGAGGGTGATCATGCCGACCGCGAAGACGGTCAGCGCGCCCAGGCCCGCCAGCCCCCAGAAGCTGCCGGGCAGGGCGTCGAGGACCGGGCCGATGATGAGCGCGCCGCCGATGCCGCCCGCGATCGCGTACAGCGCCATCACCCCGGTCCGGATCAGCGCGCGCTGCCGGTTGGCGGGGCGGGTGCCCGCGCTGATCGCCAGGATCGAGGCGCACAGGTAGCCGCCGACGCACCAGCCCACCGCCAGGTAGAACGCGGACAGCCCGTCGAAGTCCTGGCGGGAGGCCGGGGCCACGTCGACGGCGCGCACGGCGCGCCGCTGGGTCGCCTCCGCCTCCTTGACGATCTTCGTGAGGGAGGTGGCCAGGACGGTGCCCCCGCCGGAGGCGACCAGCACGGTGTCCCGCGTGCCCCGGGGGTCCACGATCAGGGCGCCGTCGATCTCGCGGTCGAGGATCTGCCGGCGGGCGGTGGCCTCGTCGGAGACCGTACGCGGGTCGAGCGGGCCGCCGGGGAGGCCGTCCAGCCGGTCGATGAGCCGGGCGGACGCCTGCTGGGGCGCGACGACGCCGAAGGGGACGTCCGTCGGCTTCGGGTGGTGCAGCGCCCCGATGTAGGACGCGATGAACAGCAGCTGGAGCGCCAGCACCCCGATGACGAGCAGGGCGGCCCGGGGAGTGACGGCGTTCTTCACCTCGTCGGCGAAAGTCATGCCCCCACGCTCCGGGCTGCCCCTCGCGCGCGCAGTCGGGGAGCGGCCGAACGGCGGAAGGGGAGGGGCGCGCGACCGGGCGAGGTGGGGCGGGCGCCGAGTATCGTACGAGTGTTCGAAACTTGGTTTATGGTGGAGAGCGAGGGGGTGGATAGCGCGTACGAATCGGTTCAGGAGGTGCAGGTGCCAGGGTTCACGCATCTGCATACCGCCTCCGGGTTCTCCCTGCGGTACGGGGCCTCGCACCCGGAGCGGCTGGCGGAGCGCGCCGCCGAGCGCGGCCTGGACGCCCTCGCGCTGACCGACCGCGACACCCTGGCCGGCGCGGTCCGGTTCGCCCGGGCCTGCGAGCGGGCACGGGTGCGCCCGCTGTTCGGGGCGGACCTCGCGGTGGGGCCGGGGCCGGGGGACGGGCCTCCCCGGCGCCCCCGCACCCCCGCCCGTGGAGGTGTCTTCGTCGATGAATCCGCGCCCCGGGTCACCTTTCTCGCCCGCGACGGCGCCCAGGGCTGGGCCGAGCTGTGCCGTCTGGTCACCGCCGCCCACGCCGCCGTCCCCGAGGGCGGCCGGCCCCTGGTCGGACGGCTCGCGCTGCCCGCCGAAGGGCTCACCGTGCTGCTCGGCCCCGCCTCCGACGTGGGCCGGGCGCTCTCGGCGGGCCGCCCCGACCTGGCCGCCGCCCTCCTCGCCCCCTGGCGCGAGCTGTACGGCGACGCCCTGCGCCTCGAAGCCGTCCACCACGGGCGGACCGGCACCGGGCCCGGTTCGCTGCGGCTCGCCGCCCGTACCGTCGGCCTCGCCGCCGAGCAGGGCGTACGGGCCGTCCTGACCAACGCCGTCCGGTACGCCGACCCGGGGCAGGGCCCGGTCGCCGACGTGCTCGACGCCGCCCGCCGGCTCGTCCCCGTCGACCCGCGCCGCGCCCCCCTCGACAGCGGTGAGCGCTGGCTCAAGGACGCTCCCGCGATGGCGGAGACCGCCGAGCGGATCACCTCCGCCGCCGGGCTCGGCGCCGGTGCCGGGGCACGGCTCCTCGCCGAGACCCGGCACACCGCCGAGGCGTGTGTGGTGGACCCCGGGGGCGACATCGGACTCGGCTCCGTCCACTTCCCCGAATCCGGCCTCGTCGGCGCGGGCCGGCGCACCGCCCAGCGGGTGCTGGCCTCCCGCGCCGCCGCCGGCATGGTGCTGCACGGCTACGACCGCAGGCCCGAGTACTGGGACCGGATGCACCACGAGCTGGACATCATCGCCCACCACGGCTTCGCCTCGTACTTCCTGACGGTCGCCCAGGTGGTGGACGACGTACGCGCGATGAAGGTGCGGGTGGCCGCCCGGGGCTCCGGGGCCGGTTCGCTGGTCAACCACCTGCTGGGCATCGCCCACGCCGACCCGGTGGAGCACGGGCTGCTGATGGAGCGCTTCCTGTCCAGGCGCCGCTTCGTGCTGCCCGACATCGACATCGACGTCGAATCGGCCCGCCGCCTCGACGTCTACCGCGCGATCATCGGCCGCTTCGGCGCCGAGCGGGTCGCCACCGTCGCCATGCCCGAGACCTACCGGGTGCGCCACGCCATCCGCGACGTCGGCGCCGCGCTCTCCATGAACCCGGCCGAGACCGACCGGCTCGCCAAGGCGTTCCCGCACATCCGGGCCCGCGACGCCCGCACGGCCATGGAGGAACTGCCCGAACTGCGCGAGGTCGCGCGGACCAAGGAGGCGTACGGGAGGCTGTGGGAGCTGGTGGAGGCGCTGGACGCGCTGCCGCGCGGCGTCGCCATGCACCCGTGCGGGGTCCTCCTCTCGGACGCCTCGCTGCTGCGCCGCACCCCCGTCATGCCCACCAGCGGCGAGGGCTTCCCGATGTCCCAGTTCGACAAGGACGACGTGGAGCACCTGGGGCTGCTCAAGCTGGACGTGCTGGGCGTACGGATGCAGTCGGCGATGGCGCACGCGGTCGCCGAGGTGAAGCGGGCCTCGGGGCGCGAGGTGGACCTGGACGCCGTGGAGCCGGGCGACCCGCGTACGTACCAGCTGATCAGGACGGCCGAGACGCTGGGCTGCTTCCAGATCGAGTCACCGGGCCAGCGGGACCTGGTCGGCAGGCTCCAGCCGGAGAACTTCCACGACCTGGTGGTCGACATCTCGCTGTTCCGGCCGGGCCCGGTCTCCGCCGACATGGTCCGCCCGTTCATCGAGGCCCGGCACGGCCGTGCCCCGGTCCGCTACCCGCACCCCGACCTGGAGGGCCCGCTGAGCGAGACGTACGGCGTGGTGGTCTTCCACGAGCAGATCATCCAGATCGTCGACATCATGACCGGCTGCGGCCGGGACGAGGCCGACCGGGTCAGGCGCGGGCTCTCCGACCCGGAGTCGCAGGCCCGGATCAGGGTCTGGTTCGCCCAGCACGCGGCGGCGCGGAAGTACGACGTGCGGGTGATCGCCCGCGCCTGGGAGATCGTCGAGGCGTTCGGCAGCTACGGCTTCTGCAAGGCGCACGCGGTGGCCTTCGCCGTGCCCACGTACCAGTCCGCCTGGCTGAAGGCGCACCACCCGGCGGCCTTCTACGCCGGGCTGCTCACCCACGACCCCGGGATGTACCCGAAGCGGCTGCTGCTCGCCGACGCCCGGCGGCGCGGGGTGCCCGTGCTGCCCTTGGACGTGAACCGGTCGGCGGCCGCCCACCGAATCGAACTGGTGTCTGACGAAGGGGAGGGGAGGGAGCGCTGGGGGCTGCGGCTCGCGCTCTCTGACGTCCACGGCATCAGCGAGGCCGAGGTCGCCCGGATCGAGGCCGGTCAGCCCTACAGCTCGCTGCTCGACTTCTGGCAGCGGGCCCGCCCGGGAAAGCCGGCCGCCGAGCGGCTGGCCCAGGTCGGCGCGCTGGACGCGTTCGGCGCCAACCGCCGCGACCTGCTGCTCCACCTGTCCGAACTGCACCGCGCCCAGCGCGGCGCGGGCTCCGGCGCGCAGCTCCCGCTCGGCGGCGGGCACCGCACCGCGTCCGTCGGCCTGCCCGACCTCAACGAGGCGGAACGGCTCAGCGCCGAGCTGGGCGTGCTGAGCATGGACGTCTCGCGCCATCTGATGAGCGATCACCACGCCTTCCTCAAGGAGCTCGGCGCGGTCTCGGCCAAGCGGCTGCGCGAGGCGCGGCACGGGGAGACCGTGCTGGTCGCGGGCGCCAAGGCGGCGACCCAGACCCCGCCCGTCCGCTCCGGCCGCCGGGTCGTCTTCACCACCCTGGACGACGGTACGGGCCTGGTCGACCTGGCCTTCTTCGACGACAGCCACGCCGCCTGCGCGCACACCGTCTTCCACTCCTGGCTGCTGCTGGTGCGCGGAGTGGTGCAGCGGCGCGGGGCGCGCAGCCTGAGCGTGGTCGGCGCGGCCGCCTGGAACCTGGCGGAGCTGGCCGAGCTGCGGCGCACCGGCGGACTCGACGCGGTCGCGGAGCGGCTGGCGCAGGTGCCGGAGGGGGAGGCCGAGCCGGGGGCCGGGCCCGGTGACGACGGGCGGCGCATCCGGATGCCCACCGGTTACGAGATGAACCCCTGGGCGGACCTCAAGCCGGCCGGTGAGGGGCTGCCCACCGGAAGGAAGCTGTGGCACCGGAGCCCGGGGAGCGCGGGATGACCGGGGCGACCGGGGCCGGTGTCCTCTGCCTGCGGTTCCGCCGGGTCGGCGGCGGGTCCCCGGACGCCGCCGGGTACGCGGGGCTGCTCGCCCTGCTCGGTTCGTTCACCCCGGTCGTGGAGGCGGCCCCGCCCGACGGGGCGCTCGCCGATGTGCGCGGCGCGCTCCGCTACTTCGGGCGGGACGTGAAGGGCCTGGCCTCGGTGATCCGGGTCCGCGCGCTGGCCCTGCACGGGGTGGACTGCGCGATCGGGGCCGCCCCGAACCCGATGCTGGCCCGGATGGCGCTGCGGCTGGCGGCGCCCGGGACGACCTTCGTGGTGCCCGCCGACGGGGTGGCCGCCTTCCTCGCGGACCGGCCGGCCGCCGCGCTGGACGGCGTCGGGGCGGCGACGGCCCGGACGCTGTGCGGGTACGGGCTCGACTCCGTCGGCCGGATCGCGGCCGCCCCGCTCGGCACCCTGCAACGGATCACCGGGACGCGGACCGGGCGCGACCTGTGGGAGCGGGCGCACGGCATCGACCGCACCGCCGTCCGGCCGAACGCCGCCGCCCGCTCGGTCGCCGCCGAGCGCACCTTCCCGCTCGACGAGCTGGACCCGGAGCGGCAGCGTCGCGCGCTCATGTCGCTGACCGAGGAGCTGGGGGCCCGGATGCGCGGAGAGGGGCAGGTGTGCCGCGCGCTCGCGGTCTCCGTGCGCTACGCCGACCGCACCGGTTACTCGACGCTGACCCGGAGCCGTACCCTCCGCGAACCCACCGCGCACTCCGCGGAGCTCACCGCGCTCGCGTACCGCATCCACGACTCGTTCGGCCTGCAACGGGCCCGGGTGCGGGGGATCGGGCTGCGCGCGGAGGGGCTGGGCGAGGCCGAACGGGCCGCTCAGCAGCTGAGCTTCGACCCGGTGGACGAGCGGGCCCGGCGGATCGAGGCGGTCGCGGACCGGCTGCGGGAGCGGTTCGGCCCCCGGGCCGTGATGCCGGGGCGGCTGGCGGCCTGAGCGGTGGCCCGCCGCCCGGCGTGCGGTCCCGGGGACTTTTTACCGACGCGTAACTTCCCAGCGAACCCTACTCGTGCGTAATTTGGCATGAGCACGCCGAACCTGTGCGTGCGACGCTCAGCAGTACTTGTGGTCCGGGCCGCAGGGTGCACAGACATCGCAACTCCCTTGAGCCGCAAGGAGACCCCACGATGCTGCCCTGGACCCGCGCGCCGCGCTCCCCACGCGCCCGCCGGACGCTCGCCGCCCTGCTCCTCGCCGTCGCCGCGGTCGCCACCCCCACGGCGACCGCGGCGGCCGCCCCCGCCGCCGCGACGGCCGCCACCTCGCGCGGCTGGAACGACTACTCCTGCAAGCCCTCAGCCGCCCACCCCCGCCCCGTCGTCCTGGTCCACGGGACCTTCGGGAACTCGGTCGACAACTGGCTCGTCCTCGCCCCCTACCTGGTCAACCGGGGCTACTGCGTCTACTCGCTCGACTACGGTCAACTGCCCGGCGTGCCGGTCTTCAACGGCCTCGGCCCGATCGACAGGTCGGCAGGACAGCTCGCCACCTTCGTCGACAAGGTGCTCGCCTCCACGGGAGCGGCCAAGGCGGACATCGTGGGCCACTCGCAGGGCGGCATGATGCCGAACTACTACCTGAAGTTCCTCGGCGGAGCGGCCAGGGTGAACGCCATGATCGGGCTCGCGCCCGACAACCACGGCACCACGCTGCTCGGCCTGACCAAGCTCCTGCCGTACTTCCCCGGCGTCGGGTACCTGCTCAACGCCGGTACGCCCGGACTCGCCGACCAGGTGGCCGGATCGCCCTTCATCACCAAGCTCAACTCCCTGCCGGACACCGTGCCCGGCGTGCACTACACCGTCATCGCGACCCGGTACGACGAGGTCGTGACCCCGTACCGGACCCAGTTCCTGGACGGGCCGGACGTGCGCAACGTCCTGCTCCAGGACCTGTGCCCGGTCGACCTCTCCGAGCACGTGGCCATCGGGACCATCGACCGGGTCGCCTACCACGAGGTGGCGAACGCCCTGGACCCGTCGCACGCCACCCCGACCGACTGCGCCTCGGTCATCGGCTAGCACCGTCCCGCTTCCGTCCCGGCGACGCCCCTCCTCGCCGGGACGGAGGCGTTGTCAGTGGCGGCTGGCACGATCGGATCATGACGACCGACTGGGATTCCCTCGCCGACACCTTCGACCGGGAGGCCGACCACGGACTGCTCGACCCGGTGGTCCGCGACGCCTGGGCGCGGCGGCTGGAGAGCTGGCTGCCCTCCGGGCCGTCCGACGTGCTCGACCTCGGCTGCGGTACGGGGAGCCTGTCCCTGCTCGCGGCCGGCCGGGGTCACCGGCTCACCGCCGTGGACAGCGCGCCGCGCATGGTGGAGCGGGCCCGCGCCAAGCTGGCCGGCACGGGCGCCGAGGTGCTGGCGGGGGACGCGGCCCGGCCTCCCGTCGGCGACCGGAGGTTCGACGTGATCCTCGCCCGGCACGTGGTGTGGCTGCTGCCCGATCCGGCGGCCGTCCTGCGCCACTGGGCGGGGCTCCTGCGCCCCGGCGGCAGACTGGTCCTGGTCGAGGGCGTGTGGAACGGCGACGGTCTGTCGGCCGAGCGCCTCACCACGCTGCTCGCCCCCTTCACCGAGCGCGTCCACCACGAACGGCTCTCCGGCGACCGCGACCTGTGGGGCAAGGACGTGGACGACGAGCGGTACGCACTGGTGGCCCGGGTGCGCGGGACGCGCCGCCACACCGAGGTGGTCGACGTGCACCTGATCCTCCGTCGCGGCTCCGAGGTCCTGCTCGCCCGGAGGGCCGGCACGGGATACGCGGACGGCCTGCTGCACGCCCCGTCCGGCCATGTGGAGGACGGCGAGGACGTGCGCGCCGCGGTGATCCGGGAGGCGGCCGAGGAGACCGGCCTCGCCCTGGACCCGGCGGAGCTGCGCATGGCGCTGGTCATGCAGCACCGGGGCCCGGGCGGCAACCCGCGCACGGGCTGGTTCTTCGAGGCGTCGTACGACCCCGCGCGGCCCCCGTACAACCGCGAACCGGACAAGTGCTCCGAGCTGGCCTGGTATCCGCTGGACGCCCTCCCCGACGACATGGTCGCGTACTGCCGCGCGGGCCTCGACGGCTACCGGGCGGGCGAGCGCTTCCTGATCCACTGGCACGAGGACGGCGACCCGATCGCGTACGAACCGGAGGGCGAGCGGCGGGCGGTGGTGCTGCCGGTGAGCGGGACCCGCACCGGGCGGGTCCACCACATCGAGCTGTGGGTGCCCGACCTGGCGGCGGCCATACCGGGCTGGGACTGGCTCCTCGGCGAGCTGGGCCACGTCCCGTACCAGGAGTGGGAGCACGGGCGCAGCTGGCGGCGCGGGGACGGCTATGTGGTGATCGAGCAGTCGCCCGACCTGGCCCCCGGGGCGCACGAGCGGCGGCGCCCCGGTCTCAACCACCTGGCGTTCCACGTCGAGGACCGGGCCGCCCTGGACGCGCTGGTGGCCCGGGCCCCGGACCACGGCTGGCGGCTGCTCTTCGCGGACCGGCATCCGCACGCGGGCGGCGAGGACCGCGTGGCCGCCTATCTGGAGGACGCGGCGGGGTACGAGGTGGAGCTGGTGGTGCGCTGAGGGGCGCCGGCCGGGTGCGGGGCCCGGGCTCGGGCGGCCGGGCCCCGCACCTGGGGCAGCCCCCCGTTCAGGCCAGCAGCGGGGCCAGGCCCTCCGGCGCGCGCGCCAGCCGTTCCAGCTCGTCCAGGGCCGCCGCCGCGGCCTCCGCCGCCTCCGGGTCGTGCCCGGCCAGGCCGCTCGCGGCGAACTCGTCCTCGTCCAACCGCAGGATCTCCGCGCGGTCGGCCGACACCCACAGGTCGAGGTCCAGGTCCTCCACGACCAGCTCGCCGTCCCGGAGCACCGCCGGCCGGGTCACGTCGCAGTACCAGCCCTTGAGTTCGCCCGCGCCGGTGCGGACCTCCTTCACCGCGAACCAGGCGTCGCGCCAGTAGTGCTCGGTGAAGACGTCGCCCGGCTCGAAGCGGACGAAGCCGAAGTCCCGGGCGCCCGGGGCGGCCCAGGGGGCCCGGACGGTGATCCGGGTGCCGTCGTCGGCGACCAGGGCCGCCGGATACCTGATCTTGGTCTTCCCGGCCTTGACCAGGGCGACGGTCAGACCGGCGTCAGCCGAGCCTGCGGGCATGGCGTACCTCCGTGGCGCAGATTTCGTAGCCGAACCACCGGTTGATGGCCAGCATCGGCCCGTTCCCGGCGTCGTTGCCGGTGTAGGCGTCGGTGTACCCGGCGGCGCGCGCCCGGTGCAGCGAGTCGTTCTTCGCGAGCTTGGCGAGGCCGCGGCCCCGGTGCGCCCGCCGGGTGCCCGTCATCGCCGAGCCGTAGCGGCTCACCCCGTCGGTCCGGGCGGCGCTGAAGGCCGCCACCTCGCCGTCGGCCAGCACGACCGAGGTGAGGCCGTGGTCGAGACCGGGCGCCCGCCAGGTCTCGGCGAGCCATTCCTCGTAGTCCCCGAGCCGGGCGGGCGTGTCGCTGGGCTCGTCCGCCGTGGCCTCGGCGTCCGCCTCGAAGAGCGGGCGCGGATCGTCGGCGAAGTCGGCGCCCGTCCGCAGCTCGACCCCCGCCGGCAGCTCCTGACGCGGCGGCAGCGGGCCGTTCGCCAGGTCCAGACGGAGGAAGTGGGCCGGCCGGCTCGGCATGTAGCCGTGCTTCGCGGCGAACGCCCGGTTGCCGGGCATGTCCAGGACCCAGGTGTAGACCGAGGCCGCCCCGGCCAGGGCCAGATACTCCTCGGCGGTCCGCAGCAGCAGCGTGCCCGCGCCCCGCCCGGTCCGCTCCGGATGGACGTACGGATTGCAGAACGCCGATCCCGGCTCCGGGCTCTCGAAGGCCAGACCCACCTGCGCCGTCCCGATGATCTCGCCGTCCTCCTCGGCGACCAGCATCCGGTACCGCCGCCCCGCCGGAGCCCCGGTGAGGTCGGACACGACCTGCTCCGGCGTGGTGATCATGTACGGCAGGGCGGCGCGCCGCACCCGCACCCACCCCTCGGCGTCGGCGGGCCGGAAGTCGCGTACGAGGACAGTCATGCGCCGGACGCTATCCGCGCCCCCGACCCGCCCGCCTCCCATTTTCCGCCGGTGGGGGACAATCGGCCCGTGACCCTGAAGATCGCTGTGGACCCTGACTCCGGCATCGCCCCGTACGAGCAGCTGCGCACCCAGATCTCCGAACAGGCCCGCTCCGGCGTGCTGCCGGTCGGCTACCGGCTCCCGACGGTACGCGGCTTCGCCGAGGAGCTGGGCCTCGCCGCCAACACGGTCGCCAAGGCGTACCGGGCGCTGGAGGCGGACGGCGTCATCGAGACCCGCGGCCGCAACGGCACGTTCGTCGCCGCCGCCGGTGACACCGCCGACCGCAACGCGGCCGCCGCGGCCCGCGCGTACGCGGAACAGGCCCGCCGCCTCGGCCTCTCCCGGGCCCGTGCCCTGGAACTGGCCGAGGACGCGGTGCGGGCGGTGTACGCGGACTGAGGGACCGTGGCGCGGGGGCCCCGCCCGCTACGGGATCAGCCCGTCCCGGACCTCCGCCCGGTCATTGCGCACCGCCGGACCCGGTCGGCCGGGTACACGGCAACCTCCGCCCGCTGAGGGCGAGTTGACGGGTCGGCCGGCCATGCGCGCTTCAGCGGAAGCTCATCCGTTCGACTTGGCATGAACACTTCCGGAAAGGCCGTCCGCGCTGCTACCACTGAGTAGGCAGAGATCCTGCCGGTCGGTCCAAGGGAGATTCCGTGAAATTGTCCAGACTCGTGGCATTCTCGTCCTCGCTCCTGCTCGGCGCCGTCATCGCCCTGACCGGGGCGGCCACCGCGAACGCCGCATCGTCCGTCGACTACGTCGCCCTCGGGGACTCGTACTCCTCGGGTGTGGGCTCCGGGAGTTACATCGGTTCCAGCGGCGACTGCAAGCGCAGCACCCTCGCCTACCCCTCCCTCTGGGCCTCCGCCCACGCGCCCGCCTCCTTCTCCTTCACCGCCTGCTCCGGGGCGCGAACGGGCGATGTGATCGCCAATCAGCTCGGCCCGCTCAACTCCTCGACCGACCTCGTCTCGATCTCCATCGGCGGCAACGACGCGGGCTTCTCCGACGTCATGACGACCTGTGTCCTTCAGTCCGAGACCACCTGCCTCAACCGCATCGCCACCGCCCGCAGCTACGTGGACACCACGCTGCCCGGCAAGCTGAACTCGGTGTACGACGCGATCGAGGCCAAGGCCCCCGCGGCCCATGTCGTCGTCCTCGGCTACCCGCGCTTCTACAAGATCGGCGGCAGCTGCGTCGTCGGACTGAGCGACAAGGTGCGCAGCGCCATCAACGGAGCCGCCGACTACCTCAACGCGGCCACCGCCAAGCGCGCCGCCGACCACGGCTTCAGCTTCGGCGACGTCACGAGCGCCTTCACCGGGCACGAGATCTGCTCCGGAAGTGCCTGGCTGCACAGCCTCAACTGGCTGAACATCGGCGAGTCGTACCACCCCTTCGCCGCCGGGCAGTCCGGCGGCTACCTGCCCGTCCTGAACGCGCTCGACTGACCCGGCGGCGCGCCCCGGGAGGGGCGCGCCCGTCAACTCGCCCCGGACACGCAAGGATGCGCCGACGCCTCGTCAACCTCCGTATACGTGTGCGCAATCCCGCTCCCGGGATACACGAGTGTCGGTGGCAGGCGATAGGGTTAACCTGCCCGGGCCGAGTGCCCTCGTACGGGTGGGGAGTGACATGGAACAGATAACGGTGCGCAGCAGGGCGCGCGTGCCTGCCATTACATGCGGGAGCAGCGCGACGAGTTCGCGCCTCGACCGCCATCTCGCGGTGCTGGGCGGCCCCGTCGTGCCGCAGCGCGAGGCGGCGGAAGCGACGCTGCTGATGCGCGAGCTGACCTCGCGCGACGCCGGACACACCCGGCGCAGCAGAAGTGCGCGGGTGTCGCTCTTCGCGCCCCTGCGCCGGCTGCGGCGTTCCCTCTTCGGCAGCCGCCACTGACCCGACCGCGGTCCTGATTCCCGCAGCGCGCTGCTGCCCGCTCTTCCGTCATCCCCGGAGCCGGCAGTGGCGCGTAGCCATGTCCGCACCCGGTCACGCGCTGTGTCCGACAGGCCCGGATGGGTGCCGAGGTAATTCGGTGCCGAACTACTTCTACACTGTGCCCATGCCCGAGAAGCGAGCCGCGCGTCTGCGCCCCGAAGAGCGAAGGGCGCAATTGGTGGCGATTGGCGTGGACATGCTCTCCGATTGCTCCCTGGACGAGCTCTCCACCGATGCCGTGGCCCGGCGTGCCGGCATATCGCGCGGCCTGCTCTTCCACTACTTCGACTCCAAACGCGACTTCTACCGGTCCGTGGTGCGCCAGGAGTGCGACGACTTCGCCGCCGCCACCGAACCCGACGCCTCGCTGGACCCGGTCGCCTGGATGCGCGCGTTCATCGCCGGCTTCGTCGCGTACGTGACCGGGCGCCGCAAGGTCTACCGCGCCCTCGTCCGGGGCGCCGCCGGCAGCCACCCCGCCGCGGGGGACATCGTGGAGGCCACCCGCGCCACCCTCGCCCGCCGGGTCGCGGAGGGGCAGCGCCGGCTCGGGATGCCGCCGTCGCCCCGGCTGACCCTGGCCACCCGGGCCTGGCTCGCCTTCGCCGAGGAGGCGGCCACCAGCTGGCCGCTGGACGCGCCGGACGCCCTGGACGAGCTCCGCGCCTTCCTGGAGACGGGCTTCGTCCGGCTCCTCGGCGGCCTGGACCGGCCGGCCGCCCTGGCCGAGTAGGGCGTCGTCCCGGACGAAGGAACCGCTCACAGCAGAGCGAACTGCCCGTCCGGCCCCTCCTCCTGATGGTCCAGGACCGAAGCGGGCCGCCGCGCCGCATCCCCGACCGGCAGCACCCCCGCCGACCGCAGCTCGTCCTCGCCGGTCCCAGGGCCGGCGGCCAGCGCGCCGGCCAGCTCCTCCTGACGGGGCCGCAGCTCGGCGAGGAGGGCGAGGAGCGTCACCAGGTCCAGCAGCTCCGAGGTCCACTCCTGCGGCCAGGCGCGCGGCCGGACCGCGTCGAGCCCCGCCGCGTCCGCCCCCGGCGCCCCGCACGCCGCCATCCGGCGCTCGAACCACACATCGAGGACCCGCACCCCGCTCACCCGGAACTCCCACGCACCGGCGGGCACCGGCGAGACGCGTCCGGTGCCCAGGACGAGCGCCCGCTCCTCGGCGTCGTACGCCAGGGGCACCGGGACCGGCGGGACGGCCGCCCGCACATAGGGGCGCTGCCCGCCCGGCAGCCGGGGGCGCTCCGCTCCTCGTGCCCCGCGCAGCTGGAGCCGCAGCAGCTCGCGGCCCAGCTCCACCCCCTCCGCCCAGCGCGCGGCGTCCGCCGGGAGCGGGACCACGCAGCCGGCCGGCGAGGGGCGGGCCGCCGCCAGGATCCAGGCGAGCACCGACTCGGCGGTGACCGCGTCCCCGTACCGGGCCCGCAGTACGGGGAGCAGGCCCGGGGCGAGGTTGGGTTCGAGGCCGCCGGGGCGGCGGTACAGCGGGCGGACCCGGCCGGGGCGGCCGGCGGGTGAGTGGCCGTCGGGCAGCAGCGCCGTGACCGACACGGCGGGGCCCGGATCGTTCGGCACCCGGCCGTGCTCGACCAGGAAGAGCTGGTGGTCGTCGGCGACCCGCCACAGCTCGGGCCGGGCCACGTCGATGAGACGGTGGTCGGGCAGCAGCCACTGCTCGTCGTACGGCCCGTGCAGCACCCGTACCGGCTCCGGGCAGCGGCCCGTCTCGCGGGCGAAGCGGCCGGTGGCGCCGGACCGGCCGGGCAGGGCGGTCACGGCGGTCTGCTGCGTACGGGCGCGGGTCGGGGCGAACAGCCGCTCACGCTCCTCGCCGGACGCCCGCACCAGCCGGTCCCAGCGGGCCCGCAGGGAGGCCGCGTCAGGTGCGGTCACCCAGGCGCGCCCGGTGCGCAGCGGCCGGACCGACCAGGGCATGAGGTCGTCCAGGAGGGGGCCGCGCGGGCCCTCGCCGGACCCGGCCGCTGCCGGTGCTGCCACCGTGTCGCCCTCCCCGCCTGCCGCGCCCGCCGCCTTCCCCGGCATCGTAACGGCGGCGACCGGGACGGCGGCAGGCCCGCGCGATCAGTGGGCTTCCACCGTCACCGAGAACGAGAACCGGTCGCCCCGGTAGTGGATCCGGGCCACGTCGACCACCCGGCCGCTCTCGTCGTACGTGATGCCCGTGTAGTACAGGATCGGGCTCAGCAGCGGGACGCCCAGGAGTTCGGCGGTGGCCGGGTCGGCGAGGCGGGCCTCGACCGTGTCGGTGATCCGGGCGATCGGGACGCCCACCCGGTCGCGCAGCACCTTCGTCATCGGCCACCGGTCGAGGTCCGCCGGGTCCAGGTCCGCCGCGGCCTCCGGGTGCACCCAGTTCTGCGCCCAGTTGGTCGGCTCGCCGGTCGTGCCGTCGCACCGCAGCCGGCGATAGCCCACGACCTCGGCACAGCCCGGGAAGTACTCGGCCACCTCGCCCGGGACCGGGACCGGACCGTGGTCGAGCAGCGTGGAGCGCTCGCCCGACTGCTGGGCGACGATCGCGTCGATCGAGCCGAGCAGCCGGACCGGCGAGCCCCGGCGGGCGTGCGGCTCGATGAAGGTGCCGCGCCGCCGGTGCCGGCTGATCAGGCCCTCGGTCTCCAGCTCCTTGAGCGCCTGGCGCATGGTCAGCACGCTGACCCCGTAGTGCGCCGCGAGCTGCTCCTCGGTGGGCAGCCGCAGCGTGGCGTCCGGGGCGCGGCCCAGTATGGACGCCCGCAGCGACTGCGAGACCTGGTACCACAGGGGCAGCTTGCGGTTCAGGACCAGCGAGTCGGGCGCGAAGGCGGTGCCCCGGGGCGCGGGGCTGTTCGCAGCGGGCTGCGGCACCTGGTCCTCCTGCATGCGTCGTCGCCGGCCCCGGTGGGGACCGTCACGGCCTGAAGTTGCGGCTCAGACCCTGCCATACGTCGTCGTAGCCCTGTTGCAGGTGGTCGGCCGTCGTGGCCTGCGCGGTCGCGGTGACCGGCCAGCGGGTCTCGAACATGAAGGCGAGGCCGTCATCGATCTTCTGCGGCTTCAGTTCTGCCGCGCTCGCCCTGTCGAAGGTCTCCCGGTCCGGGCCGTGGGCCGACATCATGGTGTGCAGCGAGCCGCCACCGGGTACGAAGCCGCCCTTTCCGGCCGTCTTCGCGTCGTACGCGCCCTCGATCAGGCCCATGTACTCGCTCATCACGTTGCGGTGGAAGTACGGCGGGCGGAAGGTGTCCTCGCCGACCAGCCAGCGCGGCGCGAACACCACGAAGTCGACTCCGGCCAGGCCCGGCGTGTCCGAGGGCGAGGTCAGCACCGTGAAGATCGACGGGTCCGGGTGGTCGTAGCTGATCGAGCCGATGACGTTGAACCGGTGCAGGTCGTAGACGTACGGGGTGTGGTTGCCGTGCCAGGCGACGACGTCGAGCGGGGAGTGGTCGTAGGTCGCCGTCCAGAGGTTGCCGCAGTACTTGTTGACCACCTCGACCGGGCGCTCCACGTCCTCGTACGCGGCGACCGGGGCGAGGAAGTCCCGCGCGTTGGCGAGGCCGTTGGCGCCGATGGGGCCGAGGTCCGGGAGCGTGAACGGGCGGCCGTAGTTCTCGCAGACGTACCCGCGCGCGGTCTCGTCGAGCAGTTCGACCCGGAAGCGGACGCCGCGCGGGATCAGGGCGACGTGGCCGGGCTCGGCACGCAACAGGCCCAGTTCGGTGCGCAGGAGCAGCCCGCCGTGCTGGGGGACGATCAGCAGCTCGCCGTCGCTGTCGCTGAAGACCCGGTCCGTCATCGCCGCGTTGGCGTGGTAGAGGTGCACGGCCATGCCGGTGCGCTGCGCCACGTCGCCGTTGCCGCCCAGCGTCCACAGGCCCGCCACGAAGTCCGTGCCGGGCGCGGGCTCGGGGAGCGGGTCCCAGCGCAGCCGGTTCGGGTCCGGCACGGTCTCGGTGAACGGGGCCGAGCGCAGGGCGCCGTTGTCCGCGCGGACGAACGGGGGATGGGCCGCCGAGGGGCGGATGCGGTACAGCCAGCTGCGGTGGTTGTGGGCGCGGGGCTCGGTGAACGCGGACCCGCTCAGCTGCTCCGCGTACAGCCCCAGGGGGGCGCGCTGCGGCGAGTTGCGCCCGTGCGGGAGCGCTCCCGGCATCGCCTCCGAGCTGTGCTGATTCCCGAAACCGGTGGAGTACTCAAGCCCCTCCGCCGTCTTCCTCGCCTGCTCGATGCCGCCCATGTGCGCTCCCGTCCGAAGGAATCCTATGCACAACCGTAGGAATGGAAGCGTGGCGAGTCAACGGCATTCGTCGTGCAGAAGGGGTTCAAAAAGCTGAACAATGCTCTACTCTCCGCCACATGTCGTGGACACGAAGACTTTTGGCGGTCCTGGCGGTGCTCGCCGCCGCACTGCTCGCGGCACCCGCCGCCCAGGCGCACGAGGAACGGCCGGTCACCCTGCCCGACGGCACCGGCAGCGTCCCCGTGTACCGCGCCGGCGAGCCCGACCTCCTGGTCTGCAAGACCGGCCGGGCCGACTTCGAGCGCCGGATCTCCGGCTTCCCCGAGGCGCTGAAGGCGCGCAACCTCACGCTCTTCGAGCGGTGCCGCACCTCCGGCTACCGCCACCTCCAGCAGGCGGTCGACGCCGTCGACGGGCCCGGGAAGACCATCGCGATCCTCCCCGGCCTGTACGAGGAGGAGCCCTCGCTGCCCGCTCCGAAGGGGGAGTGCGCCCACCTCAAGGCCCCCGACTCCAAGCTGGGCTACCAGATCCTCAGCTACGAGCAGCAGGCGAAGTGCCCGCACAACCAGAACCTGGTGGCGATCCTCGGCAAGAAGGACCTCCAGATAGAGGGCACCGGCGCGGCGCGCACGGACGTCGTGATCGACGCCAAGTACCGCAAGCTCAACGCGATCCGCTCGGACAAGTCCGACGGGATCTACTTCAAGAACTTCACCGCCCAGCGCACCACCTTCAACTCGCTCTACGTCCTCGCCCAGGACGGCTTCGTCATCGACGACGTCCTGACCCGCTGGAACGACGAGTACGGCTTCCTGACCTTCGCCGGCGACCACGGCCTGTACAAGAACTGCGAGTCCTACGGCAACGGCGACTCCGGCATCTACCCCGGCAGCGCCTCCGACATCAACGACGGCTACGGCTACGACGTACCGCGCTACTCGATCGAGATCACCGGCTGCCGCAGCCACCACAGCATGGTCGGCTACTCCGGCACCGCGGGCGACTCCGTCTACGTCCACGACAACGAGTTCGACCACAACATGGGCGGCGCCTCGATGGACAGCGCCTTCCCCGGCCACCCCGGACTCCCGCAGAACCACGCCCGCTTCGAACGCAACCTGATCCACGACAACAACGCCGACTACTACCGCTACGTCGCCGACGGCACCTGCGCCGAGCCGCCCGCCGAACGGGGTTACGAGGACGGCGTCGTCTGCCCGCAGATCTCCATGCCCCCCGGCACCGGCATCATCACCGCGGGCGGCAACTGGAACCGCTACGAGGACAACTGGATCTACGGGCAGAACCGCGCGGCCTTCTTCCTGAGCGCCGTCCCCGCCTTCATCCGCGGCGAGAACGCCCTCGGCAAGCAGACCGACACCTCGCACCACAACCGGTACGCCGGCAACCACCTCGGCAAGGACCGGAACGGCAAGTCCCGCCCCAACGCCACCGACGTCTGGTGGGACGGCCAGGGCGACGGCAACTGCTGGCAGTCCGACACCGGCGCCTCGACCCCGCGCTCCCTGCCCGGCTGCGGCGAACGGCGCGGCGACGTGTCCGGCTCCACCGACCGGCTCTTCGGCGAGCCCGTCAAGCTCGCCCAGCTGCTGGTCTGCGCCGACTACGACGTACGGGCCCGCCGGCTGCCGGCCGGCTGCGACTGGTACGGGGCACGCGGCATCGAACGCATCGAGGTCCAGGCCGCCCTGGGCATCGCCGGGGTCCTCGTGCTCGTGGGCGGGGTGCTGTGGTGGCGGCGGCTGCGGGGGAGCCGGCTCGCGACCGCCGCGTCCTTCCTGGGCCTCATCGGACTCGGCCTCGACGTGGCCGGCTCGACCATGGGCCTCGCCGCCACCTACGTCCCGGCCGTCGCGCTGCTGCTGACCGGGCTCTGGTGGACCGGCATCGGCCTGGCGCTGCGCCCGGCGCGCCCGGTGTTCGGCTGGGTGACCGTGGTCCTGGGCGCGCTGACGCTGCTCGACGCGCTGGACAAGGGCGTGTTCATGATCCCGTGGATCCCGCTCAGCCCGGCCTGGGTACGGGGGCTGCTCGGCCTGGTCTGGGTCGTCTGGGCCGTCGTGGCCGCCGCCCGGCACGGGGAGCGGGGCGCGGAGCGCGCCGGAGACGCCGAAGGGGACGGGGACGGCGGTACGGAGGGCGCCGACGCACCGGAGACCCCGGCCGCCGCCGCTTCCCCGCGCACCCGCACCGCCCCGGAACCGGAAGGCGACCCCTCATGAGCCCCGCCCGCGCCGCCCGCCCCGCCCTCGCCCTGCTCACCGCGGCCGTCCTCGTCCTCGGCGCGGGCGCCTGCGGGGGCAGGGCCACCACCCACCACAAGCCCGGCACCAGCCACGCCGAGGACACCGGCAGCAACGGCCGCCTCCTGAAGGGCGACGACGGCAACGGCCACCGGCTCCGCCAGGTCGACGCGGCCGGCGCCCCCGAGGTGGACCTCGCCGTCCGGCCCGACTCGGAGGACGGCTGGAACGTCCACCTCACCGTGCGCAACTTCCGCTTCACCCCGGACAGCGTCGGCGGGGGCGCGCTCGCCGGACGCGGCCACGCCCAGCTCTTCCTGGACGGCCACCCGCTCGCCCGGGTCTACGGCGCCTGGTTCCACCTGCCCGAAGCGCTGCTCCGCGCGGCCGGGGGCGGCACCCGGCTCACCGCGGGCCTGTACGCCGACGACCACACCGCCTGGGCGGTCGGAGCCGCCCCGGTCCGGGCCGCCGCCACGCTCGGCGCCACCACCGCGAGCCCCGCCGGCACGCCCGACGACGACACCACCACCGTCGAGATCGCCGTCGAGGGCGGCAAGGTGAGCCCCGCGCCCGGCCGCACCGAGATCGAGAAGGGCCGCACCGTGCGCCTGCGCGTCCGCAGCGACCGCGACGACGTCCTGCACGTCCACGGCTACGACAAGGAGGCGAAGCTCCCCGCCGGACGGACCGTCACGGTCGCCTTCACCGCCGACCGCACCGGGCTCTTCGAGGTCGAGACCCATGAGTCGGACCTCCTGCTGACCCAGCTCGTCGTACGGTGACGGGCGCCCCCGCCCCCGGTGCCGTGCGCGTCCTCGCCCACGGCATCGGGGCCCAGCACGACCTGCCCCTCTCGCCCTTCTACGCCTTCGCCGGGGCCTTCGCCGCGCTCTTCGTCTCCTTCCTGGCGCTGGGCCTGCTCTGGTCGGACTCACGGTTCACCGGGGAGAAGGCGGGCCGCCCGCTCCCGGCCGCCGTCCAGCGCCTGGCCGACGCCCGCGCCACCCGGCTCACCGCCCGCGCGCTCGGCCTGGCCGCCGCGCTCGCCGTCGTGCTGTGGCTGCTCCTCGGACCCGCCGACCCGGACCGCAACCCGGCGCCCGGCACGGTCTACGTCCTCCTGTGGGTCGGGCTCGTCCCCGCCTCGCTGCTCCTGGGGCCCGTCTGGCGGCCGCTCAACCCCCTGCGCACCCTGCACCTCCTCGCCTGCCGGGCGACCGGGCGCGACCCGGAGACCGGCCGCCCCCTCCCCGTACACCTCGGCATGCGGCCCGCGGCGGCCGGGCTCCTCGCCTTCACCTGGCTCGAACTCGTCGCCCCCGACCCTGCCTCGCCCACCGACCTGCTGGTGTTCCTCGGCGTCTACACGGCCGTCCACCTCACGGGCGCGGCGGTGTACGGCGCCCACTGGTTCGACCACGCCGACGCCTTCGAGGTCTACTCGGGCCTCCTCGCCCGCCTCTCCCCCTTCGGCCGCCGCCCCACCGACGGCCGCCTCGTCGTCCGCTCACCGTTCAACGGGCTCGACGCCACACCCCGGCCCCCCGGGCTCGTCGCCACCGTCTGCGTGATGCTCGGCTCCACCGCGTACGACGGCTTCTCCGACGCGCCGCGCTGGATCACCACCGTGCAGACCTCGGAGCTGGGCCGTACCACCACCGCCACCCTGGGCCTGCTCGGCGCCGTCGTCCTCGTCGCCGCCCTGTACGGGCTCTGCGCCGGCGCCACCCGGCTCGTGTGCGGCACGCCGCCCCGCCCGCTCACCGCGTTCGCCCACTCACTGGTGCCCATCGCGCTCGGCTACCTCGTCGCCCACTACTTCACGCTCTTCGCCACCGAGGGCCCCCGCACCGTCGCGCTGGCATTCGGGGCCGACCGGCCCGCCCCGCCCGAACCGCCCCTCGGGCCGGGCGGCGTCGCCACCCTCCAGGTCGTCGCGATCGTCACCGGGCACGTCCTCGGCGTCATCGCCGCGCACGACAGGTCCGTACGGCTCATGCCGCCCCGGCGCGCCGTCATCGGCCAACTCCCGCTGCTCGCCCTGATGATCGCGTACACCGTGGGAGGTCTCGCCCTGCTCATCGCCTGAGCGCGGCCGGACCGGCCCCGCCACCGCCGCAGGAGGTCCACGGCATTATGGAAGGCGTGCCCGACACGAACAACCTCCGCCGCGCCCCGGTGCAGCAGCGCAGCGCCGAACGCCTCGCCCGGATCCTCGACGCCTGCGCCGGACTCCTGGACGAGATCGGCTACGAGCAGCTGTCCACCCGGGCCGTGGCCCAGCGGGCCGGGGTGCCCATCGGCTCCGTCTACCGATTCTTCTCCAACAAGCGGTCCCTGACCGACGCGCTGGCCCGCCGCAACCTGGACAGCTACGCCGAGCGCATCACCGCCCGGCTGACCGCCATCGAGACCGCCGACTGGCGCGGCGCGATCGACGCCGTGCTGGACGAGTACCTGGCGATGAAGCGCACCGTCCCCGGCTTCGCCCTCGTGGACTTCGGCGCCCCCGCCCCCGACGAGGACCCGGCCGACGACGCCAACCAGCGGGTCGCGTCCCGGCTCGCCGGACTCCTCGCCGGGCAGCTCGGCCGGGAGGCCGACGCGGACCTGCTGCGCGCGATCCTGGTCTGCGTGGAGGCGGCCGACGCCCTGCTCGAACTCGCCTTCCGCACCGACCCGTCCGGCGACGACGCGCTCGTCGCCGAGACCCGCGAACTCATCCACGCCTACCTGGCCCGGAGGCTCGACTGAGCTTTCCCCGGCTGTGAATAGGCCCGGGGCGTACCCAAATTTGCGCGAGTCATTCCCTCACCGGGCGCGGTGGGCTAATTTCGGGCCACTGCTGCCGCTCCCCACCGCTCCATCACGAACCCTCCCGGGCGGAACCACATGACTCGCGCCATCACCCTGCACAACGTCAGCAAGGCATACGGACGGTCCCAGCGCGCCGTCGACCAGCTCTCGCTCTCCATAAACCCGGGCGAATTCGTCGTCCTGCTGGGCCCCTCGGGCTGCGGCAAGTCGACCGTGCTCCGCATGATCGCCGGCTTGGAGGACACCACCGAGGGCGAGATCCTGCTCGACGGCGAACCGGCCGGCCACCTCACCCCGCGCGAACGCGGGATGGCCATGGTCTTCCAGAACTTCGCGCTCTACCCGACCATGACCAACCGGGACAACATCGGTTTCCCGCTGAAGCTGGAGAACCCGCGTCTGGACCACACCGAACGCATCGAGAACACGGCCAGGATGCTCGGCATCGAGCGCATCCTGGACCGCCGCCCCGGCCAGCTCTCCGGCGGCGAGCGCCAGCGGGTCGCCATGGGGCGGGCCATCTCGCGCCAGCCCTCCGCCTTCCTCATGGACGAGCCGCTGTCCAACCTCGACGCGAAGCTCCGCAACCATCTGCGCGCCGAGATAGCCCAGCTCACCAAGGAACTCGGCGTCACCACCGTGTACGTGACCCACGACCAGGCGGAGGCCATGTCCCTGGGCCACCGGGTCGCCGTCATGCGCGGCGGGATCCTCCAGCAGGTCAGCCCGCCGCGCGAGGTGTACGCCCTGCCGGAGAACGTGTTCGTCGCCGCGTTCATCGGGACGCCCCGGATCAACCTCCTCCAGGCCGTGGTGCACGCTCCCCTGGAGGGCCGGATGTCCATCGACCTGGGCCGCCAGCGCCTCCCGCTGCCCGAACCGCTCAGCCCCGACCACCAGCTCCTGCGCATCCAGCAGGGCCGCCCGGTCATCGTCGGCCTCCGCTCGGAGGCGGTCCGGATCGCCCCGCCCAGCCACGCCCGCCCCGGCGAGGTCGCGCTCAGCGGCATCGTGGAGCACGTCGAGTACCAGGGCCACGAGGCGCTGGTCCACCTCAACACCGGCTCCCGGCCCGCCGTGGTCCCCGAGCTGGAGTCGGCCCGCACCGACCGGGGCCCCGTGCGCAGGCGCCGGGGCGGCCAGGGCGGCGCGGGGGTGCTGGAGCGGATCAAGGAGCGCGCCAGCTCCTACGTCGGAGGGTCCGTCGCGGTCCTGGACGCTCCGGAGACCGACGACCTGCCGCCGGGGATGCGCAGCCCGGACCGCCCCGCCGTCACCGCCAGCGACCTCGTCGTGCGGACCGGGCCCGACATGATGCTGCGCACCGGCGGCCAGGTGCCCCTCCTGGTCGACCTCGCGCACCTGTACGTCTTCGACCACCAGGGCCGCCGCATCTGCCCGCTGCCGAAGGACGTCCCCGGCCTGGACATGTAGGACCCGGCGCCGCCCCCGCCCGCCGGCCGCCGACCGCGGCGGGCGGGGGCGGCACGTGACCGGGGTCTCCGGAGGGTCTCTGGCGCCTGAAAACTAACAGCGCTAGTTTGGGCTCCGGACGATCCCGTCCGTCACCGTGCCCGGGAGGAACAGCGATGAAGGCCCACGACGGTATGTACATCGGCGGTGCCTGGCGGCCCGCCGCGGGAACGGACACGATCGCGGTCGTGAACCCGGCGGACGAGCAGGTCATCGGCCACGTGCCGGCCGGCACCGCCGAGGACGTCGACGCGGCGGTACGCGCCGCCCGCGCCGCGTTCCCCGGCTGGGCCGCCACCCCGCCCGCCGAGCGCGCCGCCCGCATCGCCGCCCTCCGCGACGTGCTGGGCGTCCGCGCGGAGGAGATCGCCGAGACGGTCACCGCCGAGCTGGGCGCCCCGCCCGCGCTGGCCGTATCCGTGCACGCGGGCCTCCCGGTCCTGGTCGCCGGGACGTACGCCGAGCTCGCCGCCACGTACGCCTTCGAGGAGCGGCACGGCAACTCGACGGTGTACCTGGAGCCGGTCGGCGTCGTCGGCGCGATCACCCCGTGGAACTACCCGCTGCACCAGATCGTCGCCAAGGTGGCCCCCGCGCTGGCCGCCGGCTGCACGGTCGTCCTCAAGCCCGCCGAGGACACCCCGCTCACCGCTCAGCTCTTCGCCGAGGCCGTTGCCGAGGCCGGGCTGCCCGCGGGCGTCTTCAACCTGGTCACCGGCCTCGGCCCGGTCGCCGGACAGGCCCTCGCCGCGCACGAGGACGTCGACCTCGTCTCCTTCACCGGGTCCACCGCGGTCGGCCGGCAGATCGGCGCCACGGCCGGCGGCGCGGTCAAGCGCGTCGCGCTGGAACTGGGCGGCAAGTCCGCCAACGTGATCCTGCCCGGCGCGGACCTCGCCAAGGCGGTCAACGTGGGCGTCGCCAACGTGATGTCCAACTCGGGCCAGACGTGCAGCGCCTGGACCCGGATGCTGGTCGACGCGGAGCGGTACGAGGAGGCCGTGGCGCTCGCGGCGGCGGCCGTCGCCAAGTACGTGCCCGGGGACCGGGTCGGCCCGCTCGTCAACGCCAAGCAGCAGGCCCGGGTGCGCGGTTACATCGAGAAGGGCGTCGAAGAGGGCGCCCGCCTCGTCGCGGGCGGCCCCGAGGCCCCGCTGCCCACCGGGTACTACGTCAGCCCCACGGTGTTCGCCGACGTCACCCCGGAGATGACGATCGCCCAGGAGGAGATCTTCGGCCCCGTCGTCTCGATCCTGAAGTACGAGGACGAGGACGACGCGCTCCGCATTGCCAACGGCACCGTCTACGGGCTGGCGGGCGCCGTCTGGGCCGCCGACGACGAGACGGCCGCGGCCTTCGCCCGCCGGATGGACACCGGCCAGGTCGACATCAACGGCGGCCGCTTCAACCCGCTCGCGCCCTTCGGCGGCTACAAGCAGTCCGGCGTCGGCCGCGAACTCGGCGCGCACGGCCTGGCCGAGTACCTCCAGACCAAGTCCCTCCAGTTCTGAGCCCCGTACCGCCCACCAGCCAGCCATCAGCAAGGAGCAAGTCCGTGGTCCGCGCCGCCGTACTGCCCGCCGTCGGAGCTCCGCTGGAGATCACCGACATCGTCCTGCCGGAGCCCGGCCCCGGCCGGGTGCGGGTCCGCCTCGCAGCCGCCGGGGTCTGCCACTCCGACCTCTCGCTGTCCAACGGCACGATGAGGGTGCCCGTCCCCGCCGTCCTCGGCCACGAGGGCGCCGGCACCGTCGTCTCGGTCGGCGAGGGCGTCACCCATGTCGCCCCGGGCGACGGCGTCGTCCTCAACTGGGCGCCCTCGTGCGGCAACTGCCACCACTGCGGGATCGGCGAGGTGTGGCTCTGCGCGGGCGCCCTGGCCGGTGCGGCGAACCTGCACGCCCGCACGGCCGACGGCGGCACCGACCTGCACCCCGGGCTGAACGTCGCCGCCTTCGCCGAGGAGACCGTCGTCGCCGGCAACTGCGTGCTGCCCGCCCCGGACGGCATTCCGCTCACCGACGCGGCACTCCTGGGCTGCGCGGTGCTCACGGGATACGGTGCGGTCCACCACAGCGCCCGGGTGCGCGCGGGGGAGTCCGTCGTGGTGTTCGGCATCGGCGGCGTCGGGCTCGCCGTGCTCCAGTCCGCCAGGATCGCGGGCGCCTCGCAGGTGATCGCGGTGGACGTCTCCCCGGAGAAGGAGGAACTGGCCCGCCGCGCCGGCGCCACGGACTTCGTCATCGCCTCGGAGACCACGCCCCGGGACATCCGGAAGCGCACCGGGGGCCAGGGCGCGGACGTGGCCGTCGAGTGCGTGGGGCGGGCGGCCACCATCCGGAGCGCCTGGGAGTCCACCCGGCGGGGCGGCCGCACCACGGTCGTCGGGATCGGCGGCAAGGACCAGCAGGTCACCTTCAACGCCCTGGAGATCTTCCACTGGGGCCGGTCCCTGACCGGGTGCGTCTACGGCAACAGCGACCCGGCCCGCGACCTGCCGGTGCTGGCGGACCACATCCGGGCGGGCCGCTTCGACCTCTCCATGATGGTCACCGAACGCATCGGCCTGGACGGCATCCCGGCCGCCTTCGACCACATGATCGCGGGCAAGGGCGGCCGGGCGCTGGTCGTCTTCTAGTCGCGTGCTCCGTGGTGGGCGGGCTCCAGCTGCGCGTACTGCAGTTCGAGCCCGTCCACCAGTGCCCGCAGCCCGGTCTCGAAGGCCCCCTCGTCCACCTGCTGCCGCCGCTCGGCCAGCAGGTGCGCCTGGCCCAGGTGCGGGTAGTCGGCGGGGTCGTACGCCGTCTCGTCGTCCACGAACCCCCGGGCGAAGGAGCCGAGCGCCGAGCCGGTGATGAAGTAACGCATCAGCGCGCCGATATACGTGGCCTGGGCCGGCGGCCACCCCGCGCGCACCATGGCCCCGAACACGGCGTCCGCGACCCGCAGACCGGCCGGGCGGCGCCCGGGCCCCTGCGCGAGCACCGGAACGATGTGCGGGTGCGCGGCGAGCGCCGCCCGGTAGGAGACCGCCCAGTCGTGCAGCGCGGCCCGCCAGTCCCGGGGGTCGGACTCCTCGAACATCGACAGATCGACCTGCGCCGAGACGGCGTCGGCGACCGCGTCCAGGATCTCGTCCTTGTTGCGGAAGTGGTTGTACAGCGAGGGCCCGCTGACCCCCAGCTCGGCCGCCAGCCGGCGGGTGGACACCGCGTCGAGCCCTTCGGCGTCCACGAGGGCGCTCGCCGTCTCGACGATGCGTTCTCTGCTCAGGAGGGGCTTGCGCGGGCGGGCCATGCGGCACATAGTAGGCCCTGCGATCTGAAAACTAGCAGTGCTAATTAAGGCGGAGGGTACGGCCGATGAACCTGGAGCTGAGCGAGGAGCAGGAAGCCGTACGGCAGCTCGCGAAGGACTTCGTCACCCGCGATGTCGCCCCGTACGCGGCCGAGTGGGACCGGTCCGAGAACGTCGACAAGTCGATCGTGAAGAAGCTGGGCGCCCTGGGCTTCCTCGGCCTGACCGTCCCCGAGGAGTACGGCGGCTCGGGTGGCGACCACCTCGCGTACTGCCTGGTGACCGAGGAGCTGGGCCGGGGCGACTCCTCGGTGCGCGGGATCGTCTCGGTCTCCCTCGGCCTGGTCGCCAAGACCGTCGCCGCCTGGGGCGACGAGGAGCAGAAGCGCCGGTGGCTGCCCCGTCTGACCTCCGGCGACGCGGTCGGCTGCTTCGGGCTCACCGAGCCCGGCACCGGCTCGGACGCGGGCAGCCTGACGACCCGGGCCGTGCGGGACGGCGCGGACTACGTGATCAACGGCAGCAAGATGTTCATCACCAACGGCACCTGGGCCGACGTGGTGCTGCTCTTCGCCCGCACCAACGACACCCCCGGCCACAAGGGCATCTCCGCCTTCCTGGTCCCCGCCGACGCCCCCGGCCTCACCCGCCGCACCATCCACGGCAAGCTCGGCCTGCGCGGCCAGGCCACCGCCGAACTGGTCCTGGAGGACGTCCGGGTGCCCGCGAGCGCCCTGATGGGCCCCGAGGGCAAGGGCTTCTCCATCGCCATGTCCGCCCTGGCGAAGGGCCGGATGTCGGTGGCGGCCGGCTGTGTCGGCATCGCCCAGGCGGCCCTGGACGCGGCCGTGGGATACGCGGGCGAACGCGAGCAGTTCGGCAGGCCGATCGCGGGTTACCAGCTCGTCCAGGAACTCATCAGCGACATCTCCGTGGACGTCGAGGCCGCGCGCCTGCTCACCTGGCGGGTCGCCGACCTCATCGACCGGGGCCAGGACTTCGCCACCGCCGCGTCCCGGGCCAAACTGTTCGCTTCCGAGGCGGCCGTGCGCGCCGCCGGCAACGCCCTCCAGGTCTTCGGCGGCTACGGCTACATCGACGAGTACCCGGTCGGCAAGCTGCTTCGGGACGCCCGCGTGATGACGCTCTACGAGGGCACCAGCCAGATCCAGAAGCTGATCATCGGCCGGGCCCTGACAGGCGTCTCCGCGTTCTGAGTATCTTCTGAGTATCCGTACGGATGTGGCGTGGATCATACCGCCGGATGCTGGGCCGCATGAGTGAGACGACACCGGTCAAACAGCAGACCACCGGCGCCTACTTCGGGCAGGCCGTCGCGTCCTTCGGGATCGCGATGGCCGCGGTGACCCTCGGAATCTACTTCCTCGACGCCGACGCCTGGGTGCGCGCCTTCCTCGCCATCGGCGTCCTCTACCTGGTCACCTCCAGCTTCACCCTGGCCAAGGTCGTCCGGGACCGGCAGGAGGCGGGTCAGCTGGTCAGCCGGGTCGACCAGGCCCGGCTGGAGAAGATCCTCGCCGAGCACGACCCCTTCCAGAAGCTCTGAGGCCCCACCCGCGAACAGTCACCCTAAGCGCTTGCTCAGGATCGGGGTATGGTGTGCGTCCTGCTGACTGAGAGGGGCGAGCGACGATGAGCACGGCGCAGGAGACCGACGCCGAGGACCCGCCGTGGGCCGAGGTGACGCCCGAGGCCGCCCGGCGGCTCCTCGTCGCGGCCGTCGACGCCTTCGCCGAGCGCGGGTACCACGCGACCACCACCCGGGACATCGCGGGCCGCGCCGGAATGAGCCCCGCCGCGCTCTACATCCACTACAAGACGAAGGAAGAGCTGCTCCACCGGATCAGCCGGATCGGCCACGACCGGGCCCTGGCCGTGCTGGAGGCGGCCGCCGACGGCGGCGGCACGGCCGCCGAACGGCTCGCCACCGCCGTCCGCTCCTTCGTCCGCTGGCACGCCGAACGGCACACCACCGCCCGCGTGGTCCAGTACGAGCTGGACGCGCTCGGCGAGGAGCACCGCACCGAGATCATCGCGCTGCGCCGCCGGACCGACGCGGTGGTGCGCCGGATCATCGGCGAGGGCGTCGCCTCCGGCGAGTTCGACGTGCCGGACGTGCCCGGCACCACGCTCGCGGTGCTGTCGCTCTGCATCGACGTGGCGCGCTGGTTCAACGCGCAGGGCAGCCGGACGCCCGACGAGGTCGCCGAGCTGTACGCCGGCCTGGTGCTGCGCATGGTCGCCGCCGGGCGCTGAACACGGCCAAGCACCCCCGGTGCCTCCGTGGGGCCGGGGGTGTTCGCGTACGGGCTCAGAAGTAGTAGCGCGACACCGACTCGGCGACGCACGCCGGCTTGTCGCCGCCCTCGCGCTCGACCGTCACGAGGGCGGTGATCTGCACGCCGCCGCCCGCCTCCTCGACGCTCTTCAGGACGGCTGTCGCGCGCACCCGCGAGCCGGCGGGCACGGGGGAGGGGAAGCGGACCTTGTTGGTGCCGTAGTTGATGCCCATCTTCGCGCCCTGGACCGCCATGACCTGCGGGACGAGCACCGGCAGCAGCGACAGCGTCAGATAACCGTGCGCGATGGTCTTCCCGAACGGTCCGGCCGCCGCCTTCTCGGGGTCCACGTGGATCCACTGGTGGTCGCCGGTCGCGTCGGCGAACAGGTCGATCCGCTTCTGGTCGATCTCCAGCCAGTCGCTGTACCCCAGCTGCTCGCCCACACCCTCACGCAGCTCCTGCGCGGAGTCGAAGATCCTCGGCTCAGCCATGTCCCTGCTCCCTGCCTTCCGCTCTGCCGACCGTCCATCGCACTGTCTAAGCGCTTGCTCAGCATCCTTGGCAGGTGCGTTCCTGTCAACGACGGACCGGCCGGGCACCGGCCACGTAGGCTTCGACGGGTGCCCCAGATCCCGCAGACACTTCACGAACTCACCGTCGGCCAGCTCTCCGCGCGCAGTGGCGCCGCAGTGTCGGCCCTGCACTTCTACGAGGCCAAGGGCCTGATCAGCAGCCGCCGCACCAGCGGCAACCAGCGCCGCTACAGCAGGGACGCCCTGCGCCGGGTCGCCTTCGTCCGCGCGGCCCAGCGGGTGGGCATCCCGCTGGCCACCATCCGCGAGGCGCTGGCCGAGCTCCCCGAGGAGCGCACCCCGAACCGCGACGACTGGGCGCGGCTCTCGCACGCCTGGCGCTCGGAACTGGACGACCGGATCAAGCAGCTGGGCCGGCTCCGCGACCACCTCACCGACTGCATCGGCTGCGGCTGCCTCTCGCTGGAGACCTGCGTCCTGTCCAACCCCGACGACATCAACGGCGAGAAGATCAGCGGCTCGCGTCTGATGCCGGAGCGCAGGACGGGCCGCGCGCCGGTGAGCCGCGCGCCGGCGGAGAGCGTCGAGGGCTGCTGCTGACCTGGGGTGCCGGGCGGCCCGCGCGACGGACCGCCCGCCCCTCAGGCCACCGTCGCCAGCTCGCCCGCGCGGTCCCGGCGGGCCCGCGCCAGGGCCGCCGGGGTGAGCACGGGCTGCGGCACCACGATCCCGCACCCCGTGCAGACCGGGCCCGACCAGGGCTCGCTGTCCAGGTCGTGCCGCCAGGTGATCCTGGTCTTGCCGCACACCGGGCAGCCGGTACCCGGCTCCGCCTCCAGGGCCGAGATCAGCCGGGCCAGCACCTCGGCGAGCGGTGCCGAGGGGTGGACCGCCGGGTCGTCGCAGCGCGCGACACCGTTGCCGCCCCAGGTGCGCCGGTGCCAGTCGTCGAAGGCGCCGGGCCGGCGCAGCCCCCGGTGCTTCTCCCGCCTGCGGCGCTCCGCGAACCCCGCCTCGTAACCGAGCCAGACCGTGCGGGCCCGCTCCAGCTCGTCCAGCGCCCGCACCAGCCGGACCGGGTCCGGGGCCCGGTCCTCGGGGGCTATGCCGTGCCGTGCGCACAGATGGTCCCAGGTCGCCCGGTGCCCGTAGGGGGCGAAGCGTTCCAGGCACTTGCGCAGCGAGTACCGCCGCAGTGCCAGATCGCTCCTCGGGTCGCGGACCTGTCTCGCCAGACTCCGGAAACCGGCCATTGAGCCGCCACCTCCGTCGCTCGTACTCCGTCGCCCGTACTTCGGCGTCAGGGGATGGACGTACGACTGCCCGGATCGGCTCCATCCAAGGCCCGAAGCGTCCGAAAGATGAGACGCCGCACAGAATCCATCGGCATGTGGTGATTCGGAAAAGGTGACCGATGTTCACCTTACCGGCCGGTCGTACCGCCAGTAACCTGCCGCGCATCGGCCTCTCGGAGGAGTACGCATGCCCCCACGCACCCGTATGACCGCCCGCACCGGTACCACCAGAGCCGCCGCACTCGCCGCGGCTCTCGCCCTCGGTACGTCCCTGCTCGCCGCCGCTCCCCACGCGGGCGCCGCCGAGGCGGACCCCGTCCCCGACTACTGCCAGGGGCAGTGCGACGACATCCTGCCGCCCGGCGAGAACGGCAACGCCACCCTGGTGGAGATCCTCGGCAACAAGGCGTTCGGCACCCACCCCGCGCACAGCGACGACCAACTCGACCGGTACGACGGCCTGGTGGCCGGCCACACGGGGCTCACCGACCAGAAGCTCACCGACTTCTTCAACGACGCCTCCTTCGGCGTCCCGAAGGACCAGGTCGAGTCCGTCACCTCACCCCGCGACGACGTCACCATCACCCGCGACAAGTCCTCCGGCGTCCCGCACATCAAGGGCACCACGCGCTACGGCACCGAGTTCGGCGCCGGGTACGCGGCCGGGCAGGACCGGCTGTGGCTGATGGACCTCTTCCGGCACATCGGGCGCGGCGAACTGACCTCGTTCGCCGGCGGGGCCCTCGCCAACCAGGGACTGGAGCAGCAGTTCTGGCCGCAGGCCCCGTACACCGAAGCCGATCTGGAGGCCCAGGTCGAGTACATCAGGACCCATGAGGGGGCCAGGGGCGAACAGGCCATGGCGGACGCGCAGGCGTACGTCGACGGCATCAACGCCTACCGCAAGAAGTCGAAGGACGGCCGCTACTTCCCCGGCGAGTACGTCCTGACCGGCAAGATCGACGCCCTCACCAACATCGGCGAGATCCAGCCGTTCAAGCTCACCGACCTGATCTCCATCGCCTCGGTCGTCGGCGGCCAGTTCGGCGGCGGGGGCGGCGGCGAGGTGCAGGCGGCGCTGTCGCTGCTCTCCGCCCAGCAGAAGTACGGCGTCGCCGAGGGCACGAGGGTCTGGGAGTCGTTCCGCCAGCGCAACGACCCCGAGGCCGTGCTCACCATCCACGACGGCACCTCCTTCCCGTACGCCGGCAAGCCCGGCAAGGCCGTCGGCACGGCCCTCCCGGACCGGGGCTCGGTCACCGCCGAGCCGCTGATCCACGACCGCACCGGCTCCGCCGGCACCGGCGTGAAGGCCCCCGTCAAGGCACCGGCGACGCTCAAGAAGGCGCAGGGCATCTTCGACGACGGCGTCATCCCGGAGGGCTCGCTGCCCGGCTCCGGCTCCGGCGCCCAGAAGCGCGGGATGTCCAACGCCCTGCTGGTGTCCGGCAAGCACACCGCGAGCGGGCACCCGGTCGCCGTGTTCGGGCCGCAGACCGGCTACTTCGCCCCGCAGCTGATGATGCTCCAGGAGCTCCAGGGCCCCGGCATCAGCGCGCGCGGGGTCTCCTTCGCCGGTGTCGGCATGTACATCCAGATGGGCCGGGGCCAGGACTACGCCTGGAGCGCCACCTCGGCCGGCCAGGACATCACCGACACCTACGCGATCGACCTGTGCGAGCCCGACGGCTCCACGCCCACCAAGGATTCGACGCACTACCTCTACCGGGGCACCTGCACCGCGATGGAGAAGATGGAGAAGACCAACTCCTGGAAGCCGACGGTCGCCGACTCCACCGCCAAGGGCTCGTACCGGATGCAGGTCTGGCGGACGGACTACGGCATCGTCACGCACCGCGCCACGGTGGCCGGCAAGCCCGTCGCGTACACCACGCTCCGCTCCACCTACCGCCACGAGGCCGACTCGATCATCGGCTTCCAGATGCTCAACGACCCGGCGTACGTCACCGACGCCGCGTCCTTCCAGCGGGCGGCGAGCGACATCGACTACGCCTTCAACTGGTTCTACGCGGACTCCCGCACCGCCGCGTACTACAACAGCGGGATGAACCCGGTGCGCGCGCCCGGCGTCGACCCGGCGCTCCCGATCCGCGCCGAGAAGGCATACGAGTGGCAGGGCTACGACCCGGCCGCCAACACCGCCTCGTACACCGCCTTCGCCGAGCACCCGCACTCCAGCGGCCAGGACTACTACATCTCCTGGAACAACAAGCAGGCCGAGGGGTACGCGGCGGCCGGCTTCGGGCTCAGCGCGGTGCACCGGGGCGACCTGCTCGACGACCGGGTCTCGAAGCTCGTCGAGGAGGGCGGCGTGACCCGCGCCTCGCTCACCCGGGCCATGGCGGACGCGGCGCTCACCGACCTGCGCGGCGAACAGCTGCTGCCCGAGCTGCTGAAGGTCATCCGCTCCCAGCCCGTCACCGACCCGGACCTGAACGCGGTGGTCCAGCAGCTGGACTCCTGGCGCGCGGCGGGCGCCCAGCGCAAGGAGACGAGCCCCGGCTCCCACACGTACGGGCACGCCGACGCGGTCCGGATCATGGACGCCTGGTGGCCGAGGCTGATCGAGGCGGAGTTCCGGCCCGGTCTCGGTGACGACCTGTACGGGGCGCTCACCGCGAACGTCGCCACCGACGAGTCCCCGGCCGCCAGCCACGGGCCGAGCGGGGCGCACAGCGGTTCGGCCTTCCAGTACGGCTGGTGGGGCTTCGCCGACAAGGACCTGCGCCAGGTGCTCGGGCAGCCGGTCAAGGGCCCGCTGGCCAAGTCGTACTGCGGAGGCGGCGACCTGAGTGCCTGCCGTTCGGCGCTGCTGTCCTCGTTGAAGGAGGCGGCGGCGGTGCCGGCGGCCGAGGTCTACCCGGGCGACGACAGCTGCGAGGCCGGCGACCAGTGGTGCACGGACTCGATCATCCACCGCGCACTGGGCGGCATCGCCCAGAAGGGCATCCACTGGCAGAACCGCCCGACGTACCAGCAGGTGGTGGAGTTCCCGAGCCACCGGTAAACCCAGCCCGTCCGGCGTTTGAGGACGGAACCGCTGCGCCGGGCGGGCCCGCACCCGCATCACCGCTCCACGCGGGCCCGCCCGCCCGCTCACCGGTACTGCAGATACCGCTTCCGCACGGCCCGGAACGCCGCGAGGTCGTCCGCCCACGCGCCGACGACCTCGTCCAGGTCCGCCCCCGCGTCGATCATCGTGCGCACCCGCGTGTTGCCGGTCAGCTTGTCGATCCAGTTGTCCGACCGCCACGCGAACCCGCTCCACGTCCGCTTCGCGGTGATCAGCAGCGCGATCCCCGTACGCACCGGGTCGAAGACCTCGCGGTCCTGGACGTGCAGCTGCACCCCGCCCACGGTCCTGCCCTGGAACTTCGAGAACGTCGGCGCGAAGTACGCCTCGCGGAACGCCACCCCGGGCAGCTCAAGGGCGTTGGCGGCGTCCGCCCACGCGTGGTCGATGCCCTCCGCGCCCAGCAGCTCGAACGGGCGCGTCGTGCCGCGCCCCTCGGACAGGTTCGTCCCCTCGAAGAGGCAGGTGCCGGAGTAGACGAGAGCCGTGTCGGGCGTCGGCATGTTGGGGCTCGGCGGCACCCACGGCAGGCCCGAGGCGTCGAAGAAGTCGGCGCGCGACCACCCCGCCATCTTGACGGTCTCCAGCTCCGCCGGGCGGTCCTTCAGGAACTCCCCGTTGAACAGCAGCGCCAGCTCGGTCACCGTCATCCCGTGCGCCTGGGAGATCTCCCGGCGCCCCACGAACGTGCCGAACGCCGGGTCGAGCACCGGCCCGAGCGCCGCTCGCCCCGACACCGGGTTCGGCCGGTCCAGCACGACGAACTTCTTGCCCGCGAGCGCCGCCGCCTCCATGCAGTCGTACAGCGTCCAGATGTACGTGTAGAAGCGGGCCCCGGCGTCCTGGATGTCGAAGACGATCGTGTCCACGCCGGACGCCGTGAAGACGTCGGCGAGCGCCTGACCGCTCTTCAGATACGTGTCGTAGACCGGCAGCCCGGTCGCCGGGTCGTCGTAGCGGCCCTCGGAGCCACCCGCCTGCGCGGTCCCCCGGAAGCCGTGCTCGGGGCCGAAGACCGCGGTGAGGTCCACCCGGCTGTCCGGGTGCATCACGTCCACGATGTGCCGGACGTCGGACGTGATCCCGGTCGGGTTGGTGACGACGCCGACGCGCTGCCCCTTCAGCAGGGCGTAGCCGTCCGCCGCCAGCCGGTCGAAGCCGGTACGGACCCGCTGCCCGCCCCCGTGGCCGTTCCCGTGCCCGTGGCCCTTGCCGTGCGACGTACCGGCGGCTGCGGGGCCGGCCGAGGCGGCCGTGGCCGCGAGGGCTCCCATCGCACCGCCGGCGGTCAGCAAACCACGCCTGGACAGGCTCATTCGGCTACCTCCAAGATCGCGACGAGTGTCATGGTCACGCACGCTAGCGCGCCGACGGGCCCGGGGGAACGTGTCGGACGGGGCTGCCGCGCCGGGAGTGGCCGACGAGACGCCCCCACCCCTTCCCACGCGACATACCGACTGGTTAGTCTGCCCGTGCAGTCGGCTGAGAGGTGCGAGAGCGATGAGTACGGTGCAGGGCGCGCGCGTAGTGGTCACCGGGGCCGGAGGCGGCATCGGCGCCGCCCTCGCCCGCAGATTCGCCGCCGAGGGCGCACGGGTCGTCGTCAACGACCTCGACACGTCCCGGATCGAGGCGCTGGCCGAGGAGACCGGCGCCATCCCGGTCGCCGGGGACGCCTCCCGGATCGTGGAAGCGGCCCGGGACGCCCTGGACGGCACCATCGACGTCTACTGCGCCAACGCGGGCCTCGCCTCACCGGGCGACCCGATGGCCGACGAGGAGGTCTGGGCCGCGGCCTGGGACGTCAACGTGATGGCCCACGTCCGGGCGGCCCGCGCGCTGCTCCCGGACTGGCTGGAGCGCGGCAGCGGCCGGTTCGTCTCCACGGCGTCCGCCGCCGGGCTGCTCACCATGATCGGCGCGGCCCCGTACAGCGTCACCAAGCACGGCGCGGTCGCCTTCGCGGAGTGGCTGTCGCTGACCTACCGGCACCGGGGCGTCAAGGTCCACGCGATCTGCCCGCAGGGCGTGCGCACCGACATGCTCACCGCCGCCGGATCGGCCGGCGAGCTCGTCCTCACCCCCGGCGCCATCGAGCCCGAGGCCGTCGCGGACGCCCTGTTCGACGCCATGGCCGAGGACCGGTTCCTGGTCCTGCCGCACCCCGAGGTCGGCCGCTACTACGAAGCCAGGGCCACCGACACCGACCGCTGGATCCGCGGCATGAACCGCCTCCAGCGCACCTGGGAGGAGACCGGAGCATGACCGAGTCCATCTACGCGGCGAAGCCCTGGCTCCCGCTGCTCAGCGAGGCCCAGCGGGCCCCCGTCCACCCCGCCGAGACCCTGGTGCACGCCTTCCGCGCGTCGGTGGGCCGCTCCCCGGACCACCCGGCGCTCGCCTACTTCGACGGCCGCCTGAGCTACCGCGAGACGGACGGGCTCTCCGACTCCGTGGCCGGCCACCTCGCCGCCCGGGGCCTGGAGCGCGGCGACCGGGTCGCGATCATGCTCCAGAACTCCCCGCAGTTCGTCCTCGCGCTCCTCGGCGCCTGGAAGGCCGGCGCCACCGTCGTCCCGCTCAACCCGATGTACAAGTCCGCCGAGGTCGGCCATGTACTCAAGGACGCCCGGGTCACCGCCCTGATCTGCTCGGACCGGGCCTGGGAGGCTTACCTCCGGGACACCGCCGCGGCCGCGCCCGGCGTCCGGATCGCGCTCACCGCCTGCGAGCTGGACCTCCAGACGAAGAACGACGAGCGGGTGCTGAACTTCGAGCGGCTGCCCGCCGCCGGGGACGCCGACGACCTGGTCGCCGTCGCCCGCCGGGGCCTCGCCGCCCCCGCCGGCCGGGAGCCCACCGCCGCCGACACCGCGCTGATCAGCTACACCTCCGGGACCAGCGGCACCCCCAAGGGCGCCATGAACTCCCACGGCAACATCATGGTCAACGCCGAACGCCAGCGCACCGGCCACCCCGTCCCCGAGGGCGCCGCCTACTTCGCGCTCGCCCCGCTCTTCCACATCACCGGCATGGTCTGCCAGCTGGCCGCCTGCCTCACCAACGCGGGCACCCTCGTCCTCGCCTACCGCTTCCACCCCGGGGTCGTCCTCGACGCCTTCGCCGAGCACCGCCCCGCGTACACGGTCGGCCCCTCCACCGCCTTCATGGCCCTGGCCGCGACGCCCGGCGTGACCCCCGAGCACTTCGCGTCCTTCCAGGTCATCTCCTCCGGCGGCGCGCCGCTGCCGCCCGCGCTCGTGGAGAAGTTCCGGGCGGGCTTCGGCCCGTACATACGCAACGGCTACGGGCTGACCGAGTGCACCGCCCCCTGCGCCTCCGTGCCCCCGGAGCGCGAGGCCCCCGTCGACCCGGTCTCCGGCACCCTCTCGGTCGGCGTGCCGGGCCCGGACACCGTCGTCCGCATCCTGGACGAGAACGGCGCCGAGGTGCCCTTCGGGGAGCAGGGCGAGATCGCGGTGCGCGGCCCGCAGGTCGTCTCCGGCTACTGGGGACTGCCCGAGGCCACCGCGGCCGCCTTCCCCGACGGCGAGCTGCGCACCGGCGACATCGGCTTCATGGACCGCGAGGGCTGGCTCTACGTGGTCGACCGCAAGAAGGACATGATCAACGCCTCCGGGTTCAAGGTGTGGCCCCGCGAGGTGGAGGACGTCCTCTACACGCACCCGGCCGTCCGCGAGGCCGCTGTCGTCGGCGTGCCCGACGCCTACCGGGGCGAGACCGTCCGGGCCTACGTCAGCCTGCGTCCGGGCGCGTCCGCGGAGCCGGACGAGCTGGGCGCGTACTGCAAGGAACGGCTCGCCGCGTACAAGTACCCGCGCGAGGTCCAGATCCTGGCCGAGCTGCCCAAGACGGCGAGTGGGAAGATCCTCAGGCGGGAACTGCGTTCAGCCCGCTAGAACAGACATACGCGTACGCACGGAAGGAAGGCGGCGGCTATGGCCAAGGAGACGGACGGGAGCGGCACCCCCGTCCCCCAGCGACTGCTGGCCGCCGCCACCCGGCTCTTCGCCGAGCAGGGCTACGACCGCACCTCGGTGCAGGAGATCGTGGAGGCGGCCGGCGTCACCAAGGGGGCGCTGTACCACTACTTCGGCTCCAAGGAGGACCTGCTCCAAGAGGTGTACGCCCGGGTGCTGCGCCTCCAGCAGGAGCGGCTCGACGCCTTCGCGAACGCCGAGGCGCCCATCGAGCAGCGGCTGCGCGACGCGGCGGCCGACGTGGTCGTCACCACCATCGAGAACCTGGACGACGCCTCGATCTTCTTCCGCTCCATGCACCACCTGAGCCCGGAGAAGAACAAGCAGGTACGGGGCGAGCGGCGGCGCTACCACGAGCGGTTCCGCGCCCTGGTCGAGGAGGGCCAGCGCAGCGGGGTGTTCTCGACGGCCACCCCGGCGGACCTCATCGTGGACTACCACTTCGGCTCGGTCCACCACCTGTCGACCTGGTACCGCCCGGACGGCCCCCTCACCCCGCAGGAGGTCGCCGACCACCTGGCCGACCTGCTGCTGCGGGCGCTCAGACCGTAACGGGAGCCCCCTCCACGGGCTCCCCGCCGCACAGCTGCCCGAGCAGCGCCTCCGCCGCCGGGTTGCGCGGCCGGGGCGCCCGGCCCACCAGCAGCACCGTCCGGCCCGGCTCCGGCTGCCGGATGGTCACGCACGGCAGCCCCGCGTCCTCCCCGATCCGGCGCGGCACGATCGCCACCCCGATGCCCGCCCTGACGAGGTCGACCAGCAGCCGGATCTGCGTGACGTCACAGGTGATCCGGCGCTCCAGACCGCAGTGCGCGGCCAGCCTGCGCACCGCCGTCTCCAGGCCCGTGCCCGCCCGGAAGTCCACGAACGGCTCGTCGGCGAGGTCCTTGATCAGGGTGCGCCCCGCCCGCCCGAGGGGGTGCCCGGGCGCGGTGATCAGCACCAGGTCCTCGTGCCAGGTGGCGAACGCGGTGATGCCCTCGGGCAGCTCGGCGGTGTCCGGCGCCAGATAGGCGAGGTCCAGTTCCCCGGCGCGCACCGCCGCCACCAGCTCCGGTGTCGTCGCCTCGCGCAGTGAGATCTGCACCCCGGGCCACAGCCGGTGGAACGCGGCCAGTTCGGCGGCCAGGTCGACGCAGGTCAGCGTCTGGATCGTGCCGACGCGGACCCGTCCGGTGGCCAGGCCCGACACGGCCGCCACCGCGTCCCGGGCGGCGTCCGTCCCCGCGAGCACCGTCCGCGCGGCGGGCAGCAGCGCCCGGCCCGCCTCGGTGAGGACAACCCGGCGGCCGGTGCGGTCGAACAGCTCGGCGCCCAGCTCCCGTTCCAGGTTGCGCACGGACGTGCTGAGCGCCGACTGCACGATCAGCTCGGCGCGGGCGGCGGCGGTGAAGCTGCCGTGCGTGATCACCGCCATGAAGTGGCGGAGCTGGCGTATCTCCATGCATCTACGATATCGATGGGTGCCAGCGAATCCATCTGTTGGACCGCCTCCCGCACCGGGGCCAAGCTGGATACATGGCGCACATCCAGAGCTCCACCCGCATCCCCGCCCTGTGGACCGTGGCCTACGGCCCCCACCGCCCCCTTCCGGCCCGGCTGCTGGCCCGCACCCTGCTGCGGGTACGGGCCTTCGCCCGCGAACTGGCCCTGGCCGATCACGTACCGTCCGGGGGCTATTGACGGCCGGGGACACGTCCTAAAAGTACTTCTTGATCTCCCGCCGGGCCAGCGAGCGCTGGTGGACCTCGTCCGGGCCGTCCGCGAGCCGCAGGGTCCGGGCCGACGCCCACAGCTCGGCCAGCGGGAAGTCCTGGCTGACGCCGCCCGCGCCGTGCAGCTGCACCGCCTGGTCGAGGATGGCGACCACCGCGCGCGGGGTGGCGATCTTGATGGACTGGATCTCGGTGTGCGCGCCCCGGTTGCCGACGGTGTCCATCAGCCAGGCCGTCTTCAGCACCAGCAGCCGCAGCTGCTCGACGGTGACCCGGGCGTCCGCGATCCAGTTCTGCACGACGCCCTGCTGGGCGAGCGGCTTGCCGAAGGCGGTACGGGAGACCGCGCGCCGGCACATCAGCTCGATGGCGCGCTCCGCCATGCCGATGAGCCGCATGCAGTGGTGGATGCGCCCCGGACCCAGCCGGGCCTGGGCGATGGCGAAGCCGCCGCCCTCCTCGCCGATCAGGTTCGACGCCGGAACCCGCACGTCCTCGAAGACGACCTCCGCGTGGCCGCCGTGCCAGTGGTCCTCGTAGCCGTACACCTGCATCGCGCGCTTCACCGTCAGACCGGGGGTCTCCCGGGGCACGAGGATCTGCGACTGCTGGCGGCGGATGTCCGCACCGTCCGGGTCCGTCTTGCCCATCACGATGAAGATCTCGCAGTCCGGGTTCATCGCCCCGGAGATGTACCACTTGCGGCCGTTGATGACGTAGTCACCGCCGTCCCGGGTGATCCGGGTCTCGATGTTGGTCGCGTCCGATGAGGCGACCTCCGGCTCCGTCATCGCGAAGGCCGACCGGATCTCCCCGGCCAGCAGCGGTTCCAGCCACCGCTTCTTCTGCTCGTCCGTGCCGAACTCGGCCAGCACCTCCATGTTCCCGGTGTCCGGCGCCGCGCAGTTCGTCGCGGTGGGCGCCAGACGCGGCGAGCGGCCGAGGATCTCCGCCAGCGGCGCGTACTGGAGGTTGCTCAGCCCCGCCCCGTGCTCCGTGCCCGGCAGGAAGAGGTTCCACAGGCCCTGCCGGCGGGCCTCCGCCTTCAGGTCCTCCACGATGCGCGGGGTCTGCCACGGCGAGTCGAGCTCGGCGCGCTGCTCGTCCGCGATCCGCTCGGCCGGGTAGACGTGCTCGTCCATGAAGGCGAGGAGCCGGGCGCGCAGCTCCTCGGTACGGGCGTCGAATGCGAAGTCCATGGGGGTTCAGCCTTCCTGGAGGGTGGTGAGGCCGTGCTCGATGAAGACGGGGACGAGGTCGCCGATGCGGTCGAAGCCGCCGCCGACCGTCTGGCCCAGGGTGTAGCGGTAGTGGATGCCCTCCAGGATCACGGCGAGCTTGAACCAGGCGAACGCGGTGTACCAGGAGATGGCGGAGGTGTCGCGGCCGGAGCGGGCCGCGTAGCGCTCGATCAGCTCGGCGGGGGCCGGGTGGCCGGGCGCGCCGCTGGTGGTGGAGACCGGCGACTCGGGCAGCCCCAGGTCGGAGCTGTACATGACGAGCAGCCCGAGGTCGGTGAGCGGGTCGCCGAGCGTGGACATCTCCCAGTCGAGGACGGCCTTGATCTCGTCGTCGGCGCCGATCAGCGCGTTGTCCAAGCGGTAGTCGCCGTGCACCACGGTGGGCGCGGGGGAGACGGGGAGGTCGCGGCCGAGCGCCGCGTGCAGCTCCTCGATGCCGGGCAGCTCGCGGTTGCGGGAGGCGTCCAGCTGCTTGCCCCAGCGGCGCAGCTGCCGGTCCAGGAAGCCCTCGGGCCGCCCGAAGTCGCCGAGCCCGACCGCCTCGGGGTCCACGGCGTGCAGCTCGACCAGCGTGTCGACCAGGGCGAGCACCGCGGCGCGGGTGCGCTCCGGGCCGAGCGGGGCCAGCTGCTCCGCCGTGCGGTACGGGGTGCCCTCGACGTACTCCATGACGTAGAACGGCGCGCCGACGACCGAGTCGTCCTCGCAGAGCAGGAGCGGTTCGGGGACCGGGACCGCCGTCGGGTGCAGGGCGCTGATCACCCGGTGCTCGCGCTTCATGTCGTGCGCGGTGGCCAGGACGTGCCCCAGCGGCGGCCGGCGGACGACCCACTGCCCCGTGCCGTCGGTGACGACATACGTCAGGTTCGACCGGCCGCCCTCCACGACGCGGGCGTCGAGCGGTCCGTTCACCAGTCCCGGGCGCTCGCGGTCCAGGTGTCCGCGCAGCCGGTCGAGATCGAGACCTGGCGGATGGACGTGGCTCATCGTGCGTACCTCCGGGGTGGGCGAACGGTCGCTCTCATGATGCCGACCAGTCGGTATGTCGTCCAGTGCGTGCCCCGAACCGGATGTGGAGTCTCCTGTACCGGTCGGGCCGGGCCCCTGGTGTTCGATCGCATCCCTGAATAGGGTTCACGTATGGATACCGCGCTGCTCATCGAGGAAGTCCGGCTCACCCCGATCCTCATCGCCGACCCGCCCCTGCTCAACACCCAGGGCGTCCACCAGCCGTACACGCCCCGGCTCATCGTGGAGGTCGTCACCCGGGGCGGGGTCACCGGGATCGGGGAGACCTACGGCGACGGCACGTACCTGGAACTCGCGAAGCCGCTGGCCGCCGCCCTGCCCGGACGGCCGGTCAGCGATGTGAACGGGCTGTTCGCCCTGGCCGACGAGGTGTGCGGCGATTCACGGGAGGCCGACGAGCGGGTCGACGCGGGCGGGCTGCGCGGCGTCCGGACCGCGGACAAGCTGCGGCTCTCGGTCGTCTCCGGCTTCGAGGTGGCCTGCCTGGACGCGCTCGGCAAGGCCGTCGGGCTCCCGGTGCACGCGCTGCTCGGCGGCAAGGTCCGCGACCGGGTCGAGTACAGCGCGTACCTCTTCTACCGCTGGGCCGGGCACCCGGAGGGGGGCGAGCGCGACGACTGGGGCGCGGCCCTCGACCCGGCCGGCGTCGTCGCCCAGGCCCGCCGCTTCGCCCGCGACCACGGCTTCTCCTCCTTCAAGCTCAAGGGCGGCGTGTTCCCGCCCGACGAGGAGATCGCCGCCGTCCGCGCGCTCGCCGAGGCGTTCCCCGGGCAGCCGCTGCGCCTGGACCCCAACGGCGCCTGGTCCGTGGAGACCTCGCTGTACGTCGCCGAGCAGCTGAAGGACGTCCTCGAATACCTGGAGGACCCGGCGGCCGGCACCGACGCGATGGCCGCCGTCTCGGCCTCCACCGGCGTGCCGCTGGCCACCAACATGTGCGTCACGACGCTCGCCGAGGTGCCCGAGGCGTTCGCCCGGGACGCCGTCCAGGTCGTGCTGTCCGACCACCACTACTGGGGCGGGCTGCACCGCACCCGCGAGCTCGCCGCGATCTGCCGCCTGCACGGCGTCGGGCTCTCGATGCACTCCAACACCCACCTGGGGATCAGCCTCGCCGCGATGACGCACGTCGCGGCCACCGTCCCCAACCTGGACTACGCCTGCGACAGCCACTACCCCTGGCAGACCGAGGACGTCATCACCGCCCGCCACGTCTTCGAGGACGGCCGCCTCACCGTCTCCGACGCCCCCGGCCTCGGCGTCGAACTCGACCGGGACCGGCTCGCCGCCCTGCACCGCCGCTGGCTCGACGACGACGGCACGATGCGCGAGCGGGACGACGCCGCCGCGATGCGCAAGGCCGAGCCGGACTGGCGGACCCCGTCGATCCCGCGCTGGTGACACCCGGCTGAGTTGCGCGCGCCCCGCCCGGCCGCGAGGGTCGGAGCATGAAGGCGATCAGTTACAGCGGATTCGGCGACGAGAGCGTCCTGGAGTACGGCGAGCGGCCCGACCCGAAGGTGGGCCCCGACACCGTCCTGGTCAAGGTCCGGGCGGCGGCCGTGAACCCGGTCGACCGGCAGGCCCGCGAAGGCAACCTGGACGGCCTGCTCGACACGGTCTTCCCGGTGATCCCCGGCTGGGACGTCTCCGGGGTCGTCGTCCAGCCCGGCGTCGCCGTGGACGAGTTCGCGGTGGGCGACGAGGTCATCGGCTACGTGCGCGAGGACTTCCTCGGCCGGGGGACCTTCGCCGAATACGTGGCCGCGCCCGTGCGCACCCTCGCGCGCAAGCCCCTGCGCCTCAGCTTCGAGGAGGCGGCGGGCCTGCCCCTGGCCGGACTCACCGCCTACCAGGTCCTCCACCGCGTCCTGCGCGTCCAGGAGGGCGAGACCGTCCTCGTCCACGCGGCGGCGGGCGGCGTCGGTTCGCTCGCCGTCCAGCTCGCCCGGCACGCCGGCTGCCGCGTCATCGGCACCGCGAGCGAACGCAACCACGAGCACCTGCGCACGCTCGGCGCGGAGCCCGTGGAGTACGGGGAGGGGCTGGCGGACCGGCTGCGGGCACTGGCCCCCGACGGCATCGACGCCGCCTTCGACACGGTGGGCGGGGACGCGCTGCGGGCCTCCGCGGAGACCCTGGCCCCCGACGGCCGCCTGGCCTCCATCGTGGACACCGAGGTGTTCTCCTACGGCGGCCGGTACGCGTTCGTCCGGCCCGACGCCGACGACCTGGCCCACCTCGCCGAACTGGCCGAGCAGGGCATCGTCACCGTGCACGTCGACCGGGTCTTCCCGCTGGCCGAGACGGCGGCGGCCCAGCGGCTCAACGCGGAGGGCCGGACCCGGGGCAAGATCGTCGTCACCGTGGACTGGGACGCGCCGGAAGGGTGAGCGGGGGACCGGGACGCGCCGGCGAGGTGGGGGGCCGGGGAGCCGCCGTCAGAACAGCATCGCCGCCGCGAACACCGCCAGCGCCACCGTGCACGCGGCGGCCGTGATCGCGCCCGCCGCCTCCATGGGCTGCGGACGGGCGCCGCCCATGGACTGCACCCGGCGGTTCGCGACCAGGAGGAACCCCAGCCAGGCCAGGGCGCTCAGCGACAGCGCGACGACCCCCGCGCCCGTCGCCCCGCCGTGCAGGGTCTGCTTCACGGCCAGCACCGCGACCACCGTGCAGGACAGAGTCGTACGCCGCCACGCCAGCCGGGTCCGCTCCGGCTGGAGTCCCGGGTCGCGCTCCCCGGCGGTCACCGGCCCTCCCAGCCGAAGAGGACCACCACCACCATCGCCACCGCCACCACGGCGACCGCGACGCTCAGCAGCGTCGGGAAACGCGAGACCGGCAGGTCCTCGCCACGCCGCATCGCCCGCTCGCACCGCACCCAGTGGTTGACCGCCCGCAGCGCGCACAGCACACCGGCCGCGAGCAGCGCGAGCGCCAGACCCGCACGCACCCCCCAGGACAGCTCCGGCAGGAACTGGTCGACCGCGAAACCCCCGCCGATCAGGGCCAGCGCCGTCCGGATCCAGGCGAGGAAGGTCCGCTCGTTGGCGAGCGAGAAGCGGTAGTCGGGCGTCTCGCCCTCGGCGCGGACGCGCTCCGGTGCGAACCACAGCCGCAGGCTCTGTACGAATTCGTTCACGCGTGGACCTTATCCGCCGCTTTTCCGTCCACTTCCGATCGGCTCAGCCGGCTTCTTGGAACGCCCGCAGCCGCCGGTAGCAGTCCAGCCCGTCCGGCACCCACAGCCAGTCGCCCAGCCGCCGCTCCAGTTCCGCGTCGTCCAGGAAGGTGTGCCAGGCGACCTCCTCCACCTGCGGGTTCACCGGCAGCTCGCACCTGACCCGGTAGACCGACGACCACCAGGTATGGAGGCCGTCCTCGTACAGGAACTTGAACAGCGGCTCCGGGCGCGGGAGCCCCGAGACGCCCAGCTCCTCCTCGGCCTCCCGCAGCGCCGCCTCGTCGTAGCTCTCACCCGCGCCGACCACCCCGCCGACGAACATGTCGTAGTGCGAGGGGAACACCAGCTTGCTCGCGGTCCTGCGGTGCACGAAGACCCGGCCCTCGGCGTCCCGCGCCTCGATGAAGACGCACCGGTGGCGCAGCCCCCGGGCGGTCGCCTCGCCGCGTGGGGCCTGCCCCACGACCACGTCGTTCTCGTCGACGATGTCCAGGATCTCGTCAGAAGGGTTCATGACCGCCATCCAAGCGCAGGCCCCCGGCGGCCCGGCACCGCCCCGCGCTCAGTGCCGCTGAAGGCTGTGCGTACCGCGCCGCACCGGGCCCGCCGGCATCGCCGGATGCAGCCCCAGCAGCACGATGCCCGTCACGATCGCCGCGAGCCCCGCGGCCTGCCAGGCCAGCGCGCCCGGGTCCGTCCGCACCTGATCGCCCAGGAACCCGATCCCGCAGGCGATCCCGGCCAGCGGCTGGGCCGCCGTCAGCGCGGGCAGCGACATCCGCAGCGGACCCGTCTCGAAGGCGCTCTGCACCAGCAGCAGGCCCGTCACCCCGAGCACGAGCACCGCGTACGGCTGCCAGGACGTCAGCAGGCCCGACCAGCCGCCCTCCGAGAAGCGCTCACCGGTCACCCGGGTCAGCGCGTCCTGCAAGCCGTAGAGCAGCCCGGCCGCCACCGCGAGCAGCGCCGGCGACGCCCGCGACCTGCGGCGCTTGGCGAACGCGGTCAGCAGCAGGGCGAGCCCGGCCACCACCCCGACGACCAGCCAGTGCCGCAGCGGGCTCGACACCGCCTCGCCGCCCTTCGGCTCACCCGCCACCAGGAACGCCGCGACCCCGAGGGCCAGCAGCCAGAGCCCCGCCCAGCCCTGCCGGCCGAGCCGCTGGCCGGTGCGGTGCCGGGACAGGGCCATCGCGAAGAGCAGGTTCGTCGCCAGCAGCGGTTCCACGACGGAGACCTCGCCCTTGCCGAGCGCCAGCGCCCCCAGCACCATGCCGCACACCATGAGCCCGATGCCGGCCAGCCAGCTGCGCACCTTCATCAGGTCGAGCAGCAGCCGGAACGTCAGGTAGTCGCGCTTGGGCGCGTGGGCGGCGGCGGCCTGCTGGAACACGAAGCCGAAGCCCAGGCAGCAGGCGGCCGTCACGCCGAGCACGAGGACCAGCACCGACACGCTTGTCCACCCCACGTCAGGCCGGAGGAGGGTGATGTGTTCCGACGATAACCGCCCGCCCCGGCCGGTGCGGCGACGGCGCGGCCGACCGGGGCGGATGACCGGGCGGTTGACGCCGGGAGGTGCGGTGCCCAAGATCTGACGCACGAGTAACTTCGCGAGCCCCGACAAGGATGGAAACCATGGCGTACGACGCTGATGTGATCGTGATCGGGGCGGGGCTCGCCGGGCTCGTGGCCACCGCGGAGCTGGTGGACGCGGGGCGCTCGGTCCTCGTGCTCGACCAGGAGCCCGAGCAGTCGCTCGGCGGCCAGGCGCACTGGTCCTTCGGCGGCCTCTTCCTCGTGGACTCGCCCGAACAGCGCCGGATGCGCGTCAAGGACAGCCATGAACTGGCCCTCCAGGACTGGCTGGGCACGGCCGGTTTCGACCGCCAGGAGGACCACTGGCCGCGCAAGTGGGCCGAGGCGTACGTCGACTTCGCGGCCGGTGAGAAGCGCTCCTGGCTGCACGCCCAGGGCATGCGGTTCTTCCCCGTCGTCGGCTGGGCGGAGCGCGGCGGCTACGACGCGAACGGCCACGGCAACTCCGTCCCCCGCTTCCACATCACCTGGGGCACAGGACCCGGCGTCGTCGCCCCCTTCGAGCGCCGGGTCCGCGAGGGCGTAGCCAAGGGCCTGGTCACCTTCCGCTTCCGCCACCGGGTCACCGGCCTCGCCCGCACCGGGGGCGCCGTCGACACGGTGACCGGCGAGATACTGGAGCCGAGCGCCGCGCCGCGCGGGACCGCCAGCGGCCGGGAGAGCACCGGCACCTTCGAGCTGAGGGCCCAGGCGGTGATCGTCACCTCCGGCGGCATCGGCGGCAACCACGACCTCGTACGCGCCCAGTGGCCCGAGCGGCTCGGCACCCCGCCGGCCAAGCTGCTCTCCGGCGTGCCCGCGCACGTCGACGGACTGATGCTCGGCGTCGCCGAGAAGGCGGGCGCCCACCACATCAACCGCGACCGGATGTGGCACTACACCGAGGGCATCGAGAACTGGAACCCCATCTGGGACAAGCACGCCATCCGCATCCTGCCCGGCCCGTCCTCGCTCTGGCTGGACGCCACCGGCAAGCGGCTGCCCGTCCCGCTCTTCCCCGGCTTCGACACGCTGGGCACCCTCGAACACATCATGCGCACCGGCCACGACTACACCTGGTTCGTGCTGGACCAGAAGATCATCGGCAAGGAGTTCGCGCTCTCCGGCTCCGAACAGAACCCGGACCTGACCGGCAAGTCGGTCCGCGGCGTGATCGGCCGCGCCCGCGCCGACGTCCCGGGCCCCGTGAAGGCGTTCATGGACAACGGGGTGGACTTCGTCGTGGAGAAGGACCTCGGCTCCCTCGTCCGCGGCATGAACGCGCTCACCGGGGACGGCCTCATCGACGAGGACGCGCTGCGCCGCGAGATCACCGCCCGCGACCGGGAGATCGCCAACCCCTTCACCAAGGACCTCCAGATCACCGCGGTCCGGGGCGCCCGCAGCTACCTGGGCGACAAGCTGATCCGCACGGCGACGCCCCACCGCATCCTCGACCCGAAGGCCGGGCCGCTCATCGCCGTACGGCTGAACATCCTGACCCGCAAGTCGCTCGGCGGCCTGGAGACCGATCTCTCCTCGCGCGTCCTGACCGGCGACGGCACCCCGCTGCCCGGGGTGTACGCCGCGGGGGAGGCGGCCGGCTTCGGCGGTGGCGGGGTGCACGGCTACCGCTCGCTGGAGGGCACCTTCCTGGGCGGCTGCATCTTCTCCGGCCGCGCGGCGGGCCGGGCGGCGGCGAAGGCGGTCGGCTGAACCTTTCCGCCCCGGGCGCGTCCGTCCGGTGGGGTTCCGGGGGCGGATCCGTGGGGAGACGCGTTTATCCGGGCATGGGAAGAAGATGCCAGGAGTAGCCGAACCCGTCATCAACCTCGTCCGGCGCACCACGGAGCCCGTGGCGGCGCAGACCCTGCGCTCCACGGGCGCCGCGGTCATCGCCTATGCCGTGGCGACCGCGACCCTGACCGAGCCCGCACCCCTGACCGCACCGCTGACCGCGCTGCTCGTCGTCCAGGTCACCCTCTACGCCACCGTCAACATGTCGGTCAAGCGTGTGGTGGCCGTCATCGTCGGCGTCCTCATCGCGAGCGGCTTCAGTGCCCTGGTCGGGATTTCCTGGTGGAGCCTGGGGCTGACCATCTTCACGGCGCTGATCATCGGCAGACTGGTGCGGGTGGACGAGTTCGTCCCCGAGGTGGCGATCAGCGCCATGCTGGTCCTCGGCGTCACCTCGCAATCCGCGCGCTCCAGCATGGCGTGGGAGCGCGTGTACGAGACGCTGATCGGCGCCGGCGTGGGCCTGCTGTTCAACCTGCTGTTCGCCCCGCCCGTCTGGGTGCAGACCGCGGGCGCCTCCATCGACGGACTGGCGCGCGAGATGGGGCAGATGTTCCGCGATCTGGGGAGCGACCTCGCACGGCCGGTCACCGTTCCGGAGGCGGCCGAGCGGCTGCACCGGGCCCGCCGTCTCGACCACGACATCGTGGAGGTGGACGCCTCGCTGCGGCAGGCCGAGGAAAGCCTCATGTACAACCCCAGGGTGCGGCAGGGGCTGCTGCACCGCGTCGTGCTGCGGACGGGCCTCGACACGCTGGAGATCTGCGCCGTCGTCGTCCGGGTGCTGTCCAGGACCCTGACCGACCTCGCCAAGGACCGGGGCGACGCACCCCTCTTCCCGGCCGAGGTCGCCGCCCACATCACGGAACTGTTCGAGCAGATGGCGGGGGCCATCGAGAGCTTCTCGCTGCTCATCACGACCCCGGTCGCCGCCAGCGCCGAGGAGGCCGAGGACCGGCTCACCGAGGCACTCGACGCCAGCCGGAGGACCCGCGACCTGGTGGCCGACATGCTGCTGGCCGCCGTCCAGGAGCACCCCCGGAAGTGGCAGCTGCACGGGGCGCTCCTCGCCGAGGTGGACCGCATCCTGGACGAGCTCGACATCGAGAAGCGCGCCGAGCGCCTGGGCCAGGAGCTCGACCGCCGCTCGGCCGTGCTGCACGAACGCCACCCCCGGCTGCTCGCGTTCCGCCGCCGTCTGGGCCTGGTGAAGGGCGCGGGCCGGGGCAAGCGGACGGAGGCCGAGGTGCGGTGAGACCCGGTCAGCCCTCCGCGCCCGCCTCGATGCGCTCGACCACCCGGAACCGCTCGGCGACGATCATCGTCTCGTCGTCCACCGTGAACTCCGGGTCGCCGAGCGCGTCGCGCATCTCCTCGCTGTGCCAGAACCGCTCGTGGCCCGCCCGCCACTCGGCGACCGACGCATAGCCCTCGCCCTCGTCCAGCGCGTGCTGGAGATCGACGTCCGCCAGCCGCAGCACCCGTACCTCCGTCACTTCGAGTACGGCGATCTCCCGGCCGTCCGAGTCGATCAGGGCGGACCGCTCACCGACCGGCGGCAGCTCCTCGTTCTCGATCTCGTACTCCACGAGCAGTCCGGAGGTCGACACCTTCCGCCCGTCCAGAACCGCGGCGACCAGCTGGTCGCGGAGCGGGCCGGGGAAGGCGAACAGGCAGGGCTTGAGCGCTTCGCGGTTCGGCATGCCGTCAGTCTGGCACCGGGTCCCGGACCGGCGCACGGGAAATCTGACGGGACGGTGACGGCCCGCCGCCGCCCCTGGCGCACGGGCGCCCCGGGTGCTCGAATCGTCGGGTGAACACTTCCCCACCCGACGATGGCCCGGAGGCCGACGGCCCGGACGGCGTCGGCGCCCCCGTCGGCCGCCGCGTGCTCCTGGGCATGCTGGGGCTCGGCGCCGCCGGACTCGTCGCCGCGCCCGTGCTGCAACGCACCCTGGAATCCGGCCTGGGCGCGGTCGCCGGCAAGGACCCCACCGGGCTCACCGGGCTGCTGCCCAACGGCGGCGGTTTCCGCTACTACTCCGTGGCCTCCTCCGTACCGGCCAAGGGCGCCGCCGACTACCGGCTCAAGGTCGACGGGCTGGTCGACCGCCCGGCCACGTACACGCTGGACGCCCTGCACGGCATGGAGCAGACCCGGACCGTCCGGGACGTCCAGTGCGTCACCGGCTGGCGGGTGCCCTCGACCCCCTTCGAAGGGGTGCGGCTCTCCGCCCTGCTCGACGCGGCCGGGGTGCGGCCCGGGGCGAGGGCCGTCCGCTTCACCTGCTTCGACGGGACCTACAGCGAGAGCCTGACGCTCGCCCAGGCCCGCCGCGCCGATGTGCTCGTGGCGCTGCGGATGGACGACAAGCCGGTGTCGCACGCGCACGGCGGGCCGGTACGGCTCTACGTGGCCCCGATGTACTTCTACAAGTCGGCGAAATGGCTCTCCGGGATCACCGTCACGGACTCCGTACGCCCCGGTTACTGGGAGAAGCTCGGTTATGACGTCGACGCCTGGGTCGGCCGGTCCAACGGCCGCGACGACGCCCCCACCGTCTGAACCGGCCGGCCGGGTCCACCGGTTCGCCCGCCCGGTGCGCCTGGTGCACCGGGCCACCGCCGCCCTGATGCTGCTGTGCGTGGCGTCGGCCGCCTGCCTGTACGTGCCGCAGCTCGCCGAACTCGTGGGGCGCCGCCGCCTCGTGGTCACCGTGCACGAGTGGTCCGGGCTGCTCGTCCCCGTACCGCTGCTCGCGGGTCTGGCGGCGCGGTCGCTGCGGGCGGACCTGCGGCGGCTCAACCGGTTCGGGCCGCACGACCGGCAGTGGCTGCGGGCGGCGCTGCGGCGGGACCGGCGGCCCGGTGCGCGGCCGGCCGGCAAGTTCAACGCGGGGCAGAAGCTGTACGCGGCGTGGATCGCCGGGGCGGTGCTGGTCATGGCGGGCACCGGACTGCTGATGTGGTTCACCGGGTTCGCCCCGCTGGCGTGGCGCACCGCCGCGACCTTCGTCCACGACTGGCTGGCCCTCGCGGCCGGCCTGGTGCTGGCCGGCCACATCGCCCTGGCGTACGCCGACCCGGAGGCACGCCGCGGCATGCGCTCCGGGTCGGTGGGCCGGGAGTGGGCCCGCCGCGAGCACCCGTTGTGGGCACCCGGCGAGCGGGCGGGGGACCGGCTAGAGGATCAGTGAGAGCAGCAGGATGAAGACCAGCGAGACCACGGAGATGATGGTCTCCATCACCGACCAGGTCTTCACCGTCTGGCCCACGTCCATGCCGAAGTACTCCTTCACCAGCCAGAAGCCGGCGTCGTTGACATGGCTGAAGAAGAGCGAGCCCGCGCCGACGGCGAGGACCAGCAGGGCCGCGTGCGAGGTCGACATGTCGGCCGCGAGCGGGGCGACCAGGCCGGCCGCCGAGATCGTGGCCACGGTCGCCGAGCCGGTCGCGAGCCGGATCGCGACGGCGATCAGCCAGCCGAGGAGCAGGGCGGGGATCGACCAGTCCTCGGAGAAGTCCAGGATCATCTGGCCCACGCCCGCGTCGATCAGCGTCTGCTTGAAGCCGCCGCCCGCGCCCACGATGAGCAGCACGCCGGCGATCGGGGCGAGGGACTTCTCGACGGTGGTGGAGAGCCGCGCCTTGGTGAAGCCGGCCGCCCGGCCCAGCGTGAACATGCCGACGATGACGGCCGCGAGGAGCGCGATCAGCGGCGAGCCGATCACGTCGGTGACCTTCTGCAGCCCCTGCTCCGGGTCGTCCACGACGATGTCCACGAGCGCCTTGATCAGCATCAGCACGACGGGCAGCAGGATCGTGGCGAGGGTGGCGCCGAAGCCGGGACGGCGCTCCAGGTCCTCGGAGGGGCGCTGCGGGATCATCTTCTCCGGCGCCTTGATGTCCACCCAGCGGGCGGCGAAGCGGGAGAAGACCGGCCCGGCCAGGATCACCGTCGGGATGGCGACGACCACGCCGAGGGCCAGCGTGACGCCGAGGTTGGCGTCGAGCGCGTCGATGGCGACGAGCGGGCCGGGGTGCGGCGGGATGAGGCCGTGCATCACGGACAGGCCGGCCAGGGCCGGGATGCCGATGCGCATCAGGGAGTAGTTGCCGCGCTTGGCGACGAGCAGCACGACGGGGATCAGCAGGACGATCCCGACCTCGAAGAACAGCGGCAGGCCGATGATCGAGGCGATGAGGACCATCGCCCACGGCATGGCCCGCTTGCTCGTCCGCGCCAGGATCGTGTCCACGATCTGGTCGGCGCCGCCGGAGTCCGCGAGCAGCTTGCCCAGGATCGCGCCGAGCGCGATCAGGACGCCGACGCCCGCGACGGTCGAGCCGAGGCCCGCGGTGAAGCTCGCTATCGTCTTCGCCGGCGCGGCACCGGCGAACGAGCCGAGCGCCAGCGAGCCGATGGTGAGCGCGAGGAACGCGTGCATCTTGAACTTGGTGATGAGCAGGACGATGACGGCGATGCCCGCCAGGACGGCGATGCCCAACTGCGCGTTGCCGGCCGAGGTGATCGGTTCGACGGCGTCCGCTGCCAGCGTCTCGACGCTGAGACTGGTCACGGTGGTGGTCCTTAGCTGTCGAGCCGGCGCAACGCGGCGACGGCTCGCTGGGTGATTTCTTCGGGGGTGCCGGAGACGTCCACGGCGACGCCGGCCTCGTCGTCCTCCAGGGGCTGGAGGGTGGCGAACTGCGAGTCGAGGAGCGCGGTCGGCATGAAGTGGTCCTTGCGGGCCGCCATGCGCTCCTCTATGAGGGACCGGTCGCCGGTCAGGTGCAGGAAGACGGCGCCCGGGGCCTCGGCGCGCAGCCGGTCCCGGTAGGAGCGCTTGAGCGCGGAGCTGCTGACGACCCCGCCGAGACCCGCCCGGCCGTGCGCCCAGCGCCCGATCGCGTCGAGCCAGGGCCACCGGTCCGCGTCGTCCAGCGGGGTGCCGGCCGACATCTTGGCGATGTTGGCGGGGGGATGGAAGTCGTCGCCCTCGGCGTACGGGACGCCCAGTGCGTCGGCGAGCAGGGGACCGATCGTGGTCTTGCCGGTCCCTGCCACGCCCATCACCACGACGACGTGGGGGGTGCTCATAGCGGTGCCTCGCTGTCTCTTCGATGTCTTCCTCGACATCGGTCCGTCGCGCCACTGAAACTCATACGTACGACTTATTCAAGAGGGTGTGACGTAAACGTCGTACTTAATGTCCTCGGAGGCGGCCCCGTACCCTGGGTCCATGACCACACCTGCCCAGGGGCTCCACACGCATGTCCTGGACACCCTGGGCCTGGAGATCGCCGCCGGGGAGCACCCGCCCGGGCAGGTGCTCCGCACCGACGAGCTGGCCCAGCGCTTCGACGTCTCGCGCACGGTGGTCCGCGAGGTGATCCGGGTGCTGGAGTCCATGCACCTGGTCGAGTCCCGCCGCCGCGTCGGCGTGACCGTGAGGCCGGCCGAGGCGTGGAACGTGTACGACCCCCAGGTCATCCGGTGGCGGCTGGCCGGCGCCGACCGCCCCCGCCAGCTGCGCTCCCTCACCGTTCTGCGCTCCGCGATCGAACCGGTCGCCGCCTCGCTCGCCGCCCGCAACGCCACCCCGGAGCAGTGCGCCGAGCTGACCGAGCGCGCCCTCGGCATGGTCGCCACCTCGCGCGGCCAGCAGCTGGAGGGCTACCTCGCACACGACATCGCCTTTCACCGCATCGTCCTCAACGCCTCCGGCAACGAGATGTTCGCGCGCCTGGGCGACGTGGTCGCCGAGGTCCTGGCGGGCCGCACCCACCACCAGGTGATGTTCGAGGACCCGGACCCGGCGGCCGTCACCCTCCATGTCCGGCTCGCCGAGGCCGTACGCGCCGGGGACGCGGCCGAGGCCGAGCGGCTGACGAAGGAGATCGCCGTCGGCGCCCTGCACGAGCTGGACGTTCTCGCGCCCTGAGGCCGCCCGCCGCCCGGCACGGCGTACCGTTGCCCGTGATCGATCCCGGCCGAAACCGGGAGCACCGGTCTCAGCGAAGAGTCGGGAAAAGGGAGTCCACGGGAATGCCGCAGCACGTACAAGGGGTCATCGCGCCGGGGAAGAACGAACCGGTCCGCGTCGAGACGATCGTCATCCCGGACCCCGGCCCCGGTGAGGCCGTGGTCAAGGTCCAGGCGTGCGGCGTCTGCCACACCGACCTGCACTACAAGCAGGGCGGGATCAACGACGAGTTCCCCTTCCTCCTCGGCCACGAGGCCGCGGGCGTCGTGGAGTCCGTCGGCGAGGGCGTCACCGACGTGGCGCCGGGCGACTTCGTGATCCTCAACTGGCGCGCGGTGTGCGGCCAGTGCCGCGCCTGCCTGCGCGGACGCCCCTGGTACTGCTTCGACACGCACAACGCCGAGCAGAAGATGACCCTCCTCGACGGCACCGAGCTCTCGCCCGCCCTGGGCATCGGCGCCTTCGCCGAGAAGACCCTCGTCGCCGCCGGCCAGTGCACCAAGGTCGACCCCGAGGTCTCCCCGGCCGTCGCCGGACTCCTCGGCTGCGGTGTCATGGCCGGCATCGGCGCCGCCATCAACACCGGCCAGGTCGGCCGCGGCGACTCGGTCGCCGTCATCGGCTGCGGCGGCGTCGGCGACGCCGCGATCGCGGGCGCCCGGCTGGCCGGCGCGGCCCGGATCATCGCCGTGGACATCGACGACCGCAAGCTGGAGACGGCGAAGTCGATGGGTGCGACGCACACCGTCAACTCCCGCTCCACCGACCCCGTCGAGGCCATCCGCGAGCTGACCGGCGGCAACGGCGCCGACGTCGTCATCGAGGCCGTCGGCCGCCCGGAGACGTACCAGCAGGCGTTCTACGCCCGCGACCTCGCCGGCACCGTCGTCCTCGTAGGCGTCCCCACCCCCGAGATGCGGCTGGAACTCCCGCTGCTCGACGTCTTCGGCCGCGGCGGCTCGCTCAAGTCCTCCTGGTACGGGGACTGCCTGCCGTCCCGCGACTTCCCGATGCTGGTCGACCTCCACCAGCAGGGCCGCCTCGACCTCGCCGCGTTCGTCACCGAGACCATCGGCCTCGGCGACATCGAGCAGGCGTTCGGGCGGATGCACGACGGCGACGTGCTGCGCTCGGTGGTGGTGTTCTGATGGCCGCCCGCATCGACCACCTCGTCACCTCCGGCACCTTCGCGCTCGACGGCGGCGAGTGGGACGTCGACAACAACGTCTGGATCGTCGGTGACGACTCCGAGGCCGTCGTGATCGACGCCGCCCACGACGCCGCCGCGATCGAGGAAGCCCTCGGCGGCCGTACGCTGCGCGCCATCATCTGCACCCACGCGCACAACGACCACATCGACGCCGCCCCCGCGCTCGCCGACGCCACCGGCGCGCCGATCCTGCTGCACGCGGACGACCTGCCGCTGTGGAAGCAGACCCACCCCGACCGGGCACCCGACGGCGAGCTGGCCGACGGCCAGGAGATCACGGTGGCCGGCACCACGCTGACCGTGCTGCACACCCCGGGCCACGCCCCCGGCGCGGTCTGCCTGCACGCCCCCGGGCTGGCCACGGTCTTCACCGGGGACACCCTCTTCCAGGGCGGGCCCGGCGCCACCGGCCGGTCCTTCTCGTCGTTCCCGGTGATCGTGGACTCCATCAGGGACCGGCTGCTCACCCTGGACCCGGCGACCGAGGTGCGCACCGGCCACGGCGACTCCACCACCATCGGCGCGGAGGCCCCGCACCTGGACGAGTGGATCGCCCGGGGCCACTGACGGGACTCACCGGTCCGGCCACGAGGAGAGCCGCAGCCCGCTCTCGAAGCGGCGCGGCTCGCCCGTGACCGGATCGGTGAACTCCAGCACCCGGGCCAGCAGTTGCAGCGGGCGCGAGAAGTCACCGGGCGCGGCGTCCGGCTCGGTCACCGGGTAGACCGGATCGTTGACCAGCGGCAGGCCCAGGCTGTTCATGTGCACCCGCAGCTGGTGCGTGCGCCCCGTGGCGGGCAGCAGCCGGTAGCGGCCGAGCCCCCGCCGGCGCCCGATCAGCTCGATCCGGCTCTCACTGTTCGGCTCGCCGGGCTCCTCGCGCGCCGCGAGCACCCCGCGCTCCTTCACGATGCGGCTGCGCACCGTACGCGGCAGCACGAGCCCGGGATCGTACGGAGCCACCGCCTCGTACTCCTTGCGCACCAGCCGGTCCCGGAACAGCGTCTGGTACGCCCCGCGCTCCCCGGGCCGCACCACGAACAGCACCAGCCCCGCGGTCAGCCGGTCCAGCCGGTGCGCCGGCTGGAGCTCCGGCAGATCCAGGTCGCGGCGGAGCCGGGCCACCGCCGTCTGCGTGATGTGCCGGCCACGCGGCATCGTCGCCAGGAAGTGCGGCTTGTCCGCGACGACCAGGTGCGCGTCCCGGTACACCACCCCCACCGGGAACGGCACCGGCTCCTCCGGCGCGAAGTCCCGGTGGAACCAGAGATAGAGCCCCGCCAGGTACGGCTCGTCGCCGGTGACCGGGCCCGCCGTCGACACGAACCGGCCCCCGGTGAGCAGCGCTTCCACCCGGTCCGCGCCGATCGCCCCCGCGAACCGGTCCACCAGATGGTCCCGAACCGTCGCCCACCGCCCGTCCGGGTCGGCGGGGAGCCGGACCCGGACCGGATCGACGCCGTCGCGCTGGGGCAGCGGCGACGGCGGCGGCTTCGCCCGGCCTCTCACCGGGGGCCCTCGCCCGGCACCGGGAAGCTGATGGTTCTCATGGTGCCGGGCATCCTTTCACGGAGGCCGCTCGCAGAGGGCTACCAGACTCTCCGTATCGCCGAATCCTGCGCCGCCCAGGACGTACGCTGCCGAGCGGTCCGCGACCTGGTCGACATGGCTGCCCGCGACCGCCGACGTACGCTGCCCGAACTCCACCGCCTGAGCCGACGACTGGGAGCCCCAGCGTGACGACACAGCCCTTCCTGTACGTCGTGGTCTGCGCAGCCGGGATCGCGGGCGACGCCCACAAGCTGATCACCGCCGCACAGGACAAGGGCTGGGGCGTCGGGGCCGTAGCCACACCCCAAGGGCTCGGCTTCCTCGACGCGGAAGCGATCGAGGCCCAGACCGGTTACCCGATCCGCTCGGCCTGGAGCAGTCCCGGCGACCCGCGTCCACTCCCGCCCGCCGACGCCATCGCCGTCGCACCCGCCACCTCCAACACGATCAACAAGTGGACGGCCGGCATCGCCGACACCCTGGCCCTCGGCATCCTGTGCGAGGCATACGGGATGGGCATCCCGACCGCCGTCCTCCCGTACGTGAACACGGCCATGGCCGCCCACCCGGCGTACGGCCGGAGCCTGGACCAGCTCCGGGAGATGGGCGTATTGATCGGGTCCTACGCGCCCCACCGGCCGAAGACCGGCGGTGGGGCGGACCGCTTCTGCTGGGTGGAGGCGCTGGAGCTGCTGGAGGGCAAGATCGCCGATCCTCCCGGAACGTGATCGCCCTTCCGGCAGTTGGAGTGCAGGGAGGGAAACCGCGGCAGCTTCGGAACGCCTCACCCTCTACCACGAACCTCGTCGCGTACAGCACCGCGAAGGCCGGGCTGCTGGGACTGACCCGCTCCCTCGCCCGCGAACTGGGTCCGTTCGGGATCTGCGTCAACACCGTCATGCCCGGCGCCATCCAGGTCGAGGCCGAGAAGACCCTCCCCGCCCAGCACCGTGCGCGGCCGGACGACCAGATCAAGCGCCAGTGCGTCCCGCGCCGTGGCCGCCCCGAGGACGTCGCCGCCCCTGGTGGCGTTTCTCGTAGGCCCCTCCGCCTCGTTCATTACGGGGCAGTCCGTCCACGTCCACGGCGGCTGGCTGCTCCACTGAGACCCACCGACAAGCAAGGAGACTCAACGAAATGATCGAACGAGTCCGTGCCGTCCTCGTCACCCCCGACCACACGATGCTGGTCATCCGCCGCACCAGGCCCGGCATCCCCGAGTACTGGGTCCTGCCCGGTGGCGGCGTCGAACCCACCGATGAGTCTCGCGAGGCCGCTCTCCACCGAGAGATCCACGAAGAGATCGCCGGTAAGGCCGACATCATCCGTCTGCTCCACACGATGGAGTCCGACGACGAGCGCCAGCTCTTCTACCTCGCCCGCATCGCGACCTGGTCCTTCGACGACCGCACCGGTCCCGAGTTCAGCGCCGAGGGGCGCGGTGAGTACGCGCTGGAGGAGATCCCGCTGACCCTGGCGGGTCTCGACGGTATCGACCTCAAGCCCGAGGACATCGTCCAGGTCCTGCGGGGAGCCATCAGGGCCGGAAGCCTCGGAATCGAGGCATCCCTCTGAACCTTCGAGTGCGTCAGCACGCCATCAGGGCCGACTCCGAGGTGGTCGGCCCTGATGGCGTCGCTGGATGTTGTTCGCTTGGCGCTCAGGACGCGGGAAACGTCACCTTCAGCGGGCCGCAGCCGATCCGCTCGGACTCCGCCGCCACGTACGCCGGGAGCAGGTCGCGGGTGAACGTGAAGCGGTTGCCCGCGCCCGCCGGACGCAGCTGCTCCATGACGAACATCACCTGGCCGGTCTGGCAGACTGCCCGGAACACCGCCCGGTTCCCGCCCACCTTCCCGTAACCCCCGGTCCCCGTGACGGGCGCCCCGGAACGCAGCGCGTCCCAGGAGTAGATCTCCGCGAGCACCGGGTCGGTCACCGTGGTCAGCCGCACGGACGCCTCGCGGAACGAGCTTCCCGCCTCGCAGACCCGGGCCGGGCCGCCCTCGCCACCGACGCGGGTCTCGTCCAGTTCCTTCCGGTACGCCGCCGGCAGGGTGAGGCCCTTGATCCCGCAGAAGGCGGACGGCTCGGTGTCGTCCCACTTCACCGGCGCGGCCAGATCGCGCGGCTCCCGGTACGTACCGGAGCAGCCGAAGTCCTCGATCACCCCGTTGACCGCGTCGATCAGCGCCCCGGTCAGGGCCGCCCGGTCACGCAGGGTGTACTCCGAAGACACCTCGAAGTCCGCCCGGCCCATGCCGATGTCCACCACCGTGGGCCCGGTGAAGTCGTCGCGCCCGGTGCACGCCTGCGGCAGGGCGATCCAGGCCCGCGAGGGCGAGGCCATGCCGGGCAGCCCGTCGCCGAGCGACACCATCCCCGAGGACAGGAACTCGCTCGGCCAGTCCTGCGAGTCGGTGCCCCGCAGCCCGTCCAGCCGGCGCACGTTCACCGTCACCTGGCGGCGTGCCCGGTCGCCCTCGTAGCTCGTGATGCGGCACTGGCCGTACGAACCGCCTTCGCCCATCGGGTCGTTGTGCAGCGACTGCTCCTCCACCTCGGTCCTGCGGTCCCCGAACAGGGCGTCCATGGAACCGGAACCCAGCGAGTCCCAGCAGGGCGAGGGCCCCAGCAGCGGAAGCGTGTCCGTGCGCCAGGCGACCGTGCCCGCGCCCAGCAGGGCCCCGGCCAGCGCGGCGACGGTCGCGGCCCGCACGGTACGGCTGCGCAGCAGACGGCGCAGGAGCGGGGGCCGGGGGGCCTCCGGGGCGGCCGGGCTTTCCGTGTCCGTCACGGCGTTCTCCTCGCTCACGCGTCCTCACCGCTTCCGCATCCGATGCGCTTCCCCACGGACTCCACGAACCGTTCGAACACCCGCTGGTCCGAGGGGCGTCCCCGGTCCTGGAGTCCCGCCTCCACATGCCCGTAGAACACCGTCTGCCGCCCGTCGCAGCTGCGGCGCACCAACCCCTGCTCCGGACCCTCCGGCAGGCCCTTGAACAGGGCCGCCAGGCGGAGTCCGTTCGCCATCACGTACTGCGCGGACGGCTCCTCGGACATCCGCAGCTGCTTCCACGCGACCGAGCACGTCTGGAGCCGGTCGGTGACCGCGCCCACCTGCTGCCGGTAGCGCGAGCCCTCGCCGTAATCGAAGGTCATGCCCGGTATCCGGCACAGCGGTGACGAGGCCGACTCCTCGTCCTCGGCCACCGTCACCATCGGGGAGCTGCTGCGCAACGGCTGCGCGGGCGCGCACCCCGCCTTCTCCATTCCGGTGCTGGCGGCGGCGAGCAGCATCCGGACCACATCGGGGCGCGTGGCGATCGTGAACGGCATGGAGACCTTGCCGAGATGGCCGTCGCCCGTGCTCTCGGCGCGGATCGTCACCACGGACGGGGTGCCGTCCTTGTCGCAGGCCGACGGCAGCACCAGCATGCCCCGGTCCCCGGCGACCAGGCCGTCGAGCCCGTCCGGCAGAGGGGAGGCCGATCCGTGGAAGTAGTGCGCCAGCCAGGCCCGCCGCTCCTTGGCCCCGGCGGGCACCGGCCCGTACTCCAGGGTCACCGACTCCTCGAAGGCCAGCGGCTCGTCCGAGTCGTCGTCCTCGACCGATGAGGTGACGGACACCGTGCAGGTGCCGCGCGGGCGGGCCGCCGAGGGCGCGGCGGACTGGGTGGAGCCGCGCTCGGAGCCGGACCTCCCCAGCGCCTCGTCACCGAGGAAGGACGGGCCGCTGTTCTGTTCCCACGCGCCCCAGCAGTAACTGTCCCGGAACGGCCCGCTGTCCGTCGCCCACAGGACGGTGCCCGTCGCCAGCACCGCCCCGGCCACCACCCCGGCGATGACCGAGGCCCGTCGCCTGCCGATGCCCATCACATTCCCCCTTGCGAAGCAGTAAAGATCGCGCAAAGTGCCGATGCTACGACCTCACCGGCGGACCTGCGGAAGGGGGTCGCGGGCGCAACCCGGCACAGAGCGGACCCGGTTGCCGATTTCGTAGGGCACCGGGCCCGCCCCGGTGCCCTCAGCCCCGTGCCGAGAACACGAAGGAGAACTCCGCCGGCGCGACGTCCAGCCGGTACGCGGGCAGCACGCCCGGCCCGCACGACCCCGAGCCGATGCCCTGCACCGCGTGGTCCAGGCCCACATGGACCCGGTCACCGGCCACCAGATCCGTCCGGTGCTCCGCCGCGTCCAGCTCCTCGCCCGTCCAGCGCCGCGCCGTGAACGAGAACGGCGCACCGCCCTCCGCGCGCAGCCCGCCCCCGCCCGCATCGGTCAGCTCCACCCAGCGCACCCCCGCCCGCGCCCCGTTCTCCTGCGGCCGGACGTACGGGGTCTGCAACTCGTCCACGCCCCTGGCCCACCGGCCGAGCATCGCGGCCGCGCGGGTGTCCGGATACGCCTCGCCGGGCCCACCGCCGAACCACCGCACCGCGCCGTACGCCGAGGGCAGCGCGAACCGCACGCCGAGCCGGGGCAGCGGCACCCGCCAGTCGCCCTCCGGAGCCACCGACACCGTCAGCCCGAGGCGGTCCCCGGCGGCCGTCCACCGGTACACGGTCCGCAGCCCCACGTCCCGGCCGGCCGGTGCCACCCGGGTGCGCACGGTCAGCGCGTCCGCGCCCGCCTCCACCGCGTCCCGGCGGTGGCGCATCCGGTGCAGCCCCCACTCCCGCCAGAGCCGCCCGTACCTCTCGTCCGGCTGCCACGCGGCCCCGTTGTCGTTGTCGGTGGGCGCCCGCCACACGTCGAGACGCAGCCCTTCCACCGGGACGTCCCCGACACGCAGGAGCGCCCCGGTCACCGCGTCGAAGGTGCCGGGGCCGAGCGAGACCGTCGAGCCGGAGACGCGCGGGCGCGCCCCGGTGGCCGGGGGAGGGGAGGCTGGAGCGCCCGTCTCGGCCTGGCCCCAGGCGACCAGGTGCCCGCGTCCGGCCCAGTCCGTCGCCTCGGCGAGGACCGCCCGCAGCGTCCACAGCCCGTCGCCGGGCGGGGCGGCCGGTGTCACGTCGGCCGAGGCGCCGGGGGCGAGCGGGGGCACGGCGAGGGTGCCCGAGGCGACGAGGACGCCGTCCGCCTCGTGCGACCAGCGGAACTCCAGGTGGTCCAGGCCGGTGAAGTCGTAGCCGTTGGTGACGGTGAACGTGCCCGGCGAGGTGCCCGGGGCGATGCGCACCGGCTCGACGACCTTCTTGTACTCGGCGAGGCCGGGGGACGGGGTGCGGTCCGGGAAGAGCAGCCCGTCGCACACGAAGTTCCCGTCGTGCAGCTCCTCGCCGAAGTCGCCGCCGTACGCGTAGCCCAGCTCCGGATGGGCGAGGCCGTGGTCGATCCACTCCCACACGAAGCCGCCCTGACAGCGCTCGTACCGCTCGAACAGCCGCTGGTACTCGCTCAGCCCGCCCGGACCGTTGCCCATCGCGTGCGCGTACTCGCACAGCACGAACGGCATCGCGCGCCGCCGGGCGTCCAGCTCCGGATCCTTCAGCGGCTCCTCGGCGCGCCGCCCGATGAGCTCCACCTCGGCGTGGGAGGCGTACATCCGCGCGTACAGATCGACGTCCGCGCACGACGGGTCGCCCTCGTAGTGCAGCGGGCGCTCCGGGTCGCGCTGCCGCATCCACCGGGCCATCGCGCCCAGACCGGCGCCCGTACCGCACTCGTTGCCCAGCGACCAGACGACCACCGAGGGGTGGTTCTTGTCCCGCTCGACCATGCGGGCCGCCCGGTCGAGCAGCGCGGGCGTCCAGCGCGGGTCGTCCACCGGGTTGTTCCGCCAGTCCATCTCCGCGAAGCCGTGGGTCTCCAGGTCGCATTCGTCGATCACCCAGAGGCCCAGCTCGTCGCAGAGGTCCAGGAAGGCGGGGTGCGGCGGATAGTGGCTGGTCCGTACGGCGTTGACGTTGTGCCGTTTCATCAGGACCAGATCGCGCCGCATGGTCTCCGCGTCGACCGTCCGGCCCGTCTCCGGGTGGAACTCGTGCCGGTTCACGCCCCGGAACAGCAGCCGCCGGCCGTTGACCCTGAGGACGCCGTCCTCCACGGCGACCGTGCGGAACCCGATGCGCAGCGGGACGCGCTCGCCGGGCGTCACCAGCTCCCCGTCGTACAGCCGGGGCGTCTCGGCGGTCCACGGCTCGACCGGCAGCGTCACCGTCCCGCCCGCCGCGATGTCCAGCCCGAGCCCCGGCACCAGGACCCGGCCCTCCGTGCCCTCGCACTCCACGCGCAAGGTGCCCGAGCCGGTGCGGTGGTCGTAACCGGCGTGCACGAAGAAGTCCTCGGGCGCATCCGCAGGGCGGTGCAGGAGCGTCACGTCCCGGAAGATGCCGGGCAGCCACCACTGGTCCTGGTCCTCCAGATAGCTTCCGGACGACCAGGCGTGCACCCGTACCGCCAGGACGTTGGCCCCTGGCCGCAGCAGCCCGCCCACGGCGAACTCGTGCGGCAGCCGCGAACCCTTGAAGTCGCCCAGCTCCACCCCGTTCAGCCACACCCTGGCGCAGGACTCCACCCCGTCGAACCGCAGCACGCTCCCGCCGCCGTCCGGCCAGTCGCCGGGCAGCCCGAAGGTCCGCAGATGGTCGCCGGTCGGATTCTCCGACGGGACCCTCGGCGGATCGACCGGGAAGGGATAGACGACATTGGTGTACGCGGGTGCCCCGCCCGCCCCCTGGAGCACCCAGTGCCCCGGTACGGCGACCGTCGCCCAGCCCGAGGCGTCGAATTCCGGCCGTACGAACGAGGTGTCCTCGCCGTCCGCGCGCGACGAGAGGCGGAAGGCCCAGCGGCCGTTCAGCGGCAGCCGCCGGGCGTCGGACTCCGCGTACCAGGAACGCGGCGGCAGACAGCCGGTGCCGGGGGACGGATTCTCGTACCAGGTGAGTGAGTCGGTGTCGGTGCGGCTCATGCGTCTCCTCGGTCGACGGGACCCCCGTGATCACGCTAATGAGCGAAGAACCGGTTCACCATGGGGCGTTCGGCGAGATGATCGGGTTCATCCTTCCGAACCCTGACCTTCGCACCCGCGCTTGTGTCACCATGACGCCCCGGAGCCGAGCGCCTGTGGTCAGTGACCATGCGCGGAGGACGAGGGACGGGCTACGAGGGGAGCCGGGGTTTGGCGAGGGGAACCGGTGCCGTGTGCCCCGTGTGCGCGACACCGGACACGGGCGCCCAGGAGTGCGCGGGCTGCTCCTGGCGCATGTGGGACGACCCGGTCCTCGGCGCCCTGACCGACGAGGACACCGAGGCCGCCCGGACCGCCCTGCGCACCGCCCAGCACGCCTGGGACCTACGGGCCGCGACGCTCTCCCAGGGGGACGCGGAGGGCTTACGGCGGCTCACGCCGCTGCTGAGGGCCGGACCGGCGGACCCCGGGGAGCCCGCACCGCCGCCCTTACCCGGAGGCTCCTTACCACCGCACGACTCCGCCCGCTGGCAGCAGATCCTCACCGACCTGGTCGGCGGACGCATCCCCGACGTGGTGTTCGCCGAATTCACGCCCGACCGCCTGCACGTGATCCGCGCCGCCGCCGACCGCAGCGGCATACCCAGCCAGGCCGACGCCGGGAGCACCGACTGGGCCTCGCTCCTGCCCGCACTGGACGGCGACGCCGGACCGCGCCGCTTCCGGCTCGCCGGGGGCGTCGGCAGCGAGGAGGCCCTGGACCGGGCGGAGTTCGACGCGGCGGTCACCCGGTGGCTGCGCACCCACCCCGCGCTCGCCCGGGCCGGCACGCTCGTGGTCCTCGGCCGCCGCAGCGGCTGGGTCCTCCTCGACCGGGCCGCCGCCCTGCTGCGGTCCGTGTACCGGCCGAGCGCCGAGATCGGACCCGGGCCCGGCGAAGCCGCCTCCGGCACGGACACCGCCGACGCGGTGCGCGCGGCGCTGCGCACCGCGCCGCTGGCCGTCGACCACTCGCTGCTCCTCGCCCGCGTGGACCGCCGCACCGGCGAGGTGCACGCCCACACCCAGGTCCTCTTCCCGGCCGGATCGCGGCTCCGGCGCGGCGAGACCGCGACCGCCGAGATCACCGTCTACGGCGGACTCGCCGCCCGCGCCCCGGTGCTGCTGCCCGTCCTCGCCGGCACGCCGGGGGCCGACGGCAGCGGCGCGGTGACCCTCTCCGCGCGGCGGACCGCGCTCGCCGCCTTCGCACCGGCACGCCTCGCGTTCGTCCTGCACGGCCCGGGCGAGGTCACCGCGCACGAGGGCGCCGCCCACGCCGACGGCCGGGGCGAACTCCCCGACATCCCCGCCCTGGTGGGCAGCCTGCCCCGGCGCGTCATCCACCCGCCCGCCCTCGACATGTTCCTCACCATCGAGATGAGCGGCGCCGACCCGGCGGAGACCGCCGAACGGCTCGGCTTCGCCCGGGACGTCATCGCGACCCTGGCCCGCCGCCACGGGCCCGGCCTGCGCGTCGGCGTCGTCGGCCACTACGACCACGCGGTCCACGAGAACCGCTACGGACCCCGCCCCGTGCTCCTGCTGCGCGTCCCGGCCGGGCCCGCCCGGGCCGCCCTCGCCGCGCTGACCGGCTGGCGGCCCGCCCGGCGCGAACAGGACACCGCCTCCTCGCTGGAGGACGCCCTCAGGGAAGTGGGCCGGCTCGTCCGGGCCCGGCCCCGCACCGCCCGCGCCCCGGACACCCGACGCGTCCTGCTCGTCGTCGGCCGCCGCCCGCCCGGACTGCCCGAGCAGCAGCACGAAGTGGTGCCCGCCTGCCCCCTCGGCGCCGACTGGCGCGCCGAACTCGACGGACTGCGCGCCCGGGGGGTCCGGGTCCTGACCCGCGCGGACCCGGACACCGGACCGAAGGGCCCCGTACACCGCTACACCGCGTCCGCGTGGGACGCGCTCGGGGCCGGCGGCTCCTTCCGCCCCGGCTCCGACACGGCGGACGACGTGGCCGACGCCCTCGCCCCTCCCTGGCAGTGGGACGGCCTGCCCTGTCCGCTGGCCCTCGCGACCCCGCTGCTGTGACCGACCGCTCCGGTACGAGGAGAGACACATGACCGATCCGTACTACGACCCCAACGAGCCCCCCGAGGACGCGGTCGGGCGCTCCGAACCGCCGGGTCACACCGCCTCGTCCTCCGACCCCGACGCCACCACGGCCCCCTGGGGGACCCTGCCGCAGCCCGACACCACCGTCGCGTACGGGCAGGGGCAGCCGTCCTTCCCCTCGGTGGACGGCCACCTCGAACCCCTGCCGATCCCGGTCGCCCCCACCGGGGTGGAGAACCCGGCGGCCGACCGCGTCCGCATCGGGCTGTGGGGCGCGCCCCGCTCCGGCAAGACGACCTACCTGGCTTCGATGGCCATCGCGGCGATGCAGCAGCAGCGCCACAGCCGCTCCAACTGGGTCATCGGCGGGATGAACCCCGAGTCCATCGAATTCCTCAACGACGGCGTCACCCAGCTGGCCATCCGCCGCATCTTCCCCGAGGCGACCGTGGGCCTCCAGCCCCTGTCCTGGTCGTTCCAGGGCGACGAGCCGAAGGCCGGGCCGTTCAAGAAGAGCAAGGAGACCGGCTTCATCCTGGAGGTCCAGGACGTCACCGGCGAGGCGTACCGGGGCGACGAGGCCAACGCCCTGCGGCCCAGGGTCCTCGACCAGCTGGCCCGCTCCCAGGGGCTGATCTACCTCTTCGACCCGCTGCTCGACAGCCAGCGGGCGGGGGAGGGGCTCAACTTCCTCTATTCGATGCTCACCGAGCTCAACGCCCGGGTCCGGGACGCCGGGAAGCTCCACCGCAACCGGCTGCCCCACCACGTCTCGGTCTGCATCACCAAGTTCGACGACCCCGAGGTGTTCCGCCCGGCCGTGGAGGCGGGCTGGGTGACGCAGAGCCAGGAGGGCAACCGGCTGCCGCGCGTTCCCGACGACCAGGCGGCCCGCTTCTTCCAGTGGATGTGCGACGACGTGCGCGGCGCCAGCGCCCGCCTGGTGCGCGACGGCCTGTCCAACTTCTTCCACCCGACGCGCATCTCGTACTACGCGACCTCCGCCATCGGCTTCCGCCTCAACCCCCAGAACATCTTCGACTACCGCAACTATCTGAACGTCGAGGTCGTGGACGGCGTCCCCCGCATCTGCACCTCGCCCGTGCCCATCAATGTGCTGGAACCGCTGATCGACCTCGAAAGGCGCATCCGGTCCGGCGGCTCGAAGCTGTGGCAGCGGTGAGCGAGAGCCCGGGCGCGGTGCCGCTGCCCGCCGACTGGGCCGTGCTGGGCAAGCGGCCGGGCCGCTCCATGGGGTACGAGGTGCTGGACGGCAGCCTCCCGGGGGACCGGGCCCAGCGCTATCTGTGGAGCGCCACCACGGGCACCCCGGACGGCCGCGACCCGGACGGCGAACTGCCCTGGCGGGTCTTCCTCTCCACCGCGGACGGCGAGGACCGGCCGGTCTGCGCGGTGGTCGACACCACCTGGGACGGCTCCAAGGACGGCACCGGCACGGCCAGTTACACCTGGCGGCTGCTGCTCACCGAATGGCGGCCGGCCGCCCGGGCCGGGGTGACGTGGACCTCCCTCGACCGGGCCGCCGCCCGCACCGAGACGCTGCCCGGCGCCGAGCCCGTGCTGCACGCCGAACGCACCCCCGCCGCCGAGCTGGCCGACACCATCGACCGGCTGGGCTTCGAGTGGGCCGCCGGGACGGCCGCCCTCCTCCTCGACGGCCGGCACCTCGTCATCACCGCCCCGCGCGGCTCCGCCCTCCCCGGCATCGCCGAGCGCGTCCGGGTCCTCGACGCGATCTGCGCCCTCCTGCCGTACGGCTGCCGCACCTGGCTCAGCGGCGCCACCTGGGCCGGCAAGACCGAGCACGCGCTGCGGCTGGTGTTCGCCGGGTCCGCGCGCAGCGGGCAGCTGGAGATCCCGCTCGCCACCGGCCGGGCCCCGTCCCCCGGCGGCGACACCGCCCGCACCTACCTCGCCGAGCTGTCCCGGGTACGCGCCAAGCGGGAGTCCACCGCCGACGTCGTCGCCCACCTCCTCGCCGCCACCGCACCCGTCCCGCTGCGCGAGGGCGCCGACGCCGTCCGCGTCCTGCGCGAACTGGACCTCCTCGACTCGGTCCTGGACGCCGTCCGGCAGGGCAGGGGCCAGACCGAGGAGGTGGGGCGGCTGCTCGGCCTGCACGCCCTCGACACCCTGGCCGAGCGAGGGCAGCGGGAGCTGGTCTCCTTCCTCGCCCGTACCGCCGTGCGCCCCGACGACGGCGCGGCCTCCGCCCTCCTCGCCCGCCACTGGACCCCGCTGGTCCCGGACCTGCTGGCCGCCGACGTCCTCGCGCAGCCGGCGTCCAAGGAGACCTTCGCGCTGGCCAGGAAGTACCTGAGCCTGACGCACACCCTGGAAGGGGCCGGCCGCCCCGGCGCGTTCGGCCGCCTCTTCACGGCGCTGGCGACCGCCCCCGGCTACGACCCCGTCTGGGCCGGACAGCTCGTCTACATGGTGGAACGGGAGTACGGCTACGCCACCGAGACCACCGACCGGGTCCTGCTGTCCTCACCGGAGGCCGGACTCGCGTGGGTGCGCGGCCTGTTCACCAACCACACCCGCGAACTGCGGCCCCTGGACCGGCTGCTGTCCCTCGCCACCGCACCCGGCGCGGGCCCGCTCCCCGGCTGGCTGCGTTTCGCCGGCGCGCTCACCGGCCACCCCACGGCCGCCGGCGCCACCGAGGCCGACGCCGCCGCGTTTGTCGGGGACAACGAGGAAGCCTGGCGCATCGCCCTGGAGACCGCCCGCGACCACGGGAAGCCGGGCGTCATCGGCCCGCTGTGGCCCGTCCTGCGAGGCGTCCTGCGGGCCGACCGGCAGGCCGAACTCCTCCCGCTCCTCGACGACCTGGCCCGCCCCGGAGCCCCCGGGCTGCCACCGGGCACCGCCGCCGACGCGGACCTGCTGTGGCTCACCGGCCGGGCGGCGGACCCCGGCTTCCGCCCGGCGGCCCCGCTGCCCCGGCTGCGCGGGATCACCGACGGGGCCCCCGCCCTCGACCGGTACGCCGACGCGCTCGTGGCCCGCACCGAGCGCGACCCGGCCCTGCGCGACGACGCGATCGCCGCCCTCCTCGGGGACCGGCCGGACCCCGTGCACGGCTGGCCGGTCCTCACCCGGTGGATGAAGAAGCGGCCCAGCATCGAGACCACCGTGGGCGAGGGCCTGGCCCAGCGGCTCATGGCGGCGGACTACGCCCACTGGCTCGACCTCGACCTCCCCACCGACCTGGTCGAGGGCCTGGAACGCACCGGGCTCGGCTGGCTGCGCGCGGTCCGGGGGCTGCGGCAGGCCGTCACCGCCCGCGCGGAGCCGGCCGAGCTGGCCAGGATCATCATCAGCGGCTGCCCGCACCGCTCGGTCACCGGCCGCCTGCTGGACGAGATCGCCGCCCTGATCAGCGACTGCGGTTCCGCCTTCGGCTACGCGCTCACCACGGAACTGGACCGGCAGCAGCCCGGCATCGGCCTCGCCCTGTACCAGGCACTGGGCCGCGACGCCCGGTACGGCGAACTGTGCGCCCGGCTCGTCCGCTACAGCAACCACGAGGAGGTCCGCCACCGCCGGATCATCGGCGCCCTCAGCGCCCCCGCGCACCCCGCCCCGCCCCCCGGCCCGTACCAGAACCGCTCCTTCCCGCCCGCCGCCCCGCCGTTCACCTCGCAGGAGCAACCCCCGGCCCCCGACGGTCCCCGGAGCGCCCCGCCGCCCCGGACGCCCGACGGCCGGCCCGCCTACCCGCCCGCCTCCTCGTACCAGGAGGAGCGCTCATCCCGGTGGGGGTTCCGGTTCAAGAAACGGGGGGACGGATGACGGCACTTGCGATCGACGCCGGATCGCGGTACGCGCGCCTCGCCCGCGTCGGACCCGGCGGCGACCCCGAACCGGTCGACCTGCCGGGCGCGGTGCCCGGCGAGGGCCTGCCCGTGCCCGAGGCGGCGCGCGGCGACCGGGCCGCCGCCCTGCGCGCCGCGTACGACGCCTACCTCCGGCACCACGACGCCCCGGCCCGGCTGCTCGTCGTCGTCCCGCAGCACGACCGGGCCGGCCACGCGCGGCGCGCCGCCGACGCCCTCACCGCCCCGCCCGCCCGGGGACCGGCGGGACCGGCCCCCGACGTGCGCACCCTCGCCACCCCGCACGCGGTGCTCGCCCTGCTCCGGCACACCGGCGCCCCCGCACCCGGCCGGTACGCGGTGTGCGATCTCGGCGCGGCGGCCGCCGAGGTGTCCGTGTGCGTCGTGACATCCGGGGCGGTGGCCGTCGCCGCCGTCTCCCGGCACGCCCCCGACGACGGCTACGGCGCCGGCTTCGACACGGCCCTCCTCACCCGGTCCGGGCTCACCCCCGACGACGACAACCGCCGCGCCCTGGCCGCCGTCCGGGCCGAGCCGGGCGCCGGGCACCGCCTCGCCCTCGTCCTCGACCGGGCGGCCCGCGATGCCGCGCGCTTCGAGACCACCGCCGTCCACCACGTCGCGGGCCGCCCCGTCACCGCCGCCACGGTCCGCGCCGCGCTGCCGCTGCTCACCGACGGCCTCGACCGGGCGCTGGCCGAGGCGCTGGGCGGACCCGGCCGGACCGCCCCGCTCGCCCTGGCCGGCGGCGTCGCCCGCTTCGGCCCCCTCCGCCCGCACCTGGACGCCGCCGGCCTGCCCCTCACCGCGCTCCCCGACGGCACCGATCCGGCCCACGCGGCGGTCCTCGGCGCCGCGCTCGTCGCCGCCGGCCGGGTCGACCCGGCCGACCGCTACCCGTACGAACTGTGGATCGGCGCCCACCGCACCGAGGCCGGCCGGCCCGCCGACCGGGAGCTGCTGATCAGCGCCGCCGGGACGCTGGAACCGGGCGGACCACCCGTCTACGCCGAGACCGACGGGCGCCGCGTCGGCGTCCGCACCGCGCCGGGGCGCCCGGTGCGGGTGCGGGTGAGCGACCCCGCGAGCGGCGCCGGCGCCCCCCTCGGCACCCTCACGCTGCCCGGCGGCGGTGAGACGGACCGCTTCCACGTGGGCGTCCGGCTCGCCGTCGACGGGACCGCCGCCCTGGTCCTGCACCCCCTCGGCGCCGGACCGCCCGGAGCGTTCCCGCTGGGCACCCTCCCGGCCGACATCGGCACCGACTCCAAGGAAGTGGGCCCGTGAACCACACCGCCCCCGCGCGGTCGCTCCGGCGCCGCGCCGCGCTGCTCACCGCCGCGCTCCTCGCCGCACTCCCGGCCGCCCCCGCCGAGGCCGCGCCCGCCGCCCCGGACCCCACCCGCGCCGAGATATACCGGATGCTCGAACTGGAGCGGGAACCGGCCGACTACGCGATCCTCGTGGACACCTCCGGCTCCATGACGCGGGAGGGCCGGTACGACACCGTCCGCGCGACGCTGCGCCCCTTCCTGGACGGGCTCACCCCCGAGGACCACGTCGCGCTGTTCACGTTCGACTCCCGCACCGAGGCGCGGTACGTGGGCCCGGCCGGCGACACCTCGAAGATCATCGCCGCGCTCCCGGGCTCGCCCACCAAGGGCGGCGACACCGACATCGGCGCCGCCCTGGACGCCGCCCTGAAGGAGGTGGCACGCGACGACGCCTCCCCGGTGGCCTCGGTCGTCCTGCTCACCGACGGCGAGCACCGCCCCGCCGCCCACTCCCGCTACCCGAAGGCGTCCGGCCCCGCCTGGGACGCCCTCGCGAAGCGGGCCGATGCGGTCGACGGCCGGACCGAACTCGCCGGTTACGCCATCCCGCTCGGCGGCGGCGCGACCGGCGCCGGCCTCCTCGCGAACGTCGTCCCCGACACCACCGTCCTGCGCCCGAACGGCATCCAGGACCTCGGCGCCTACCTCGCCAGGGCCGGCGACCGCACCCGGGCCCGCAAGGCCGCACGGCTCCTCGCCCCCGACACCGGCAAGGGCGTCACCGCCACCTGGCAGGACGGCGACGCCCTCGACCTCGGCGACGGCTCCGCCACCAAGAAGCTCACCCTGCGCTCGGCCACCGCCCACGTGCCCCTGACCGTCACCGGGCTGCGCGCCTCCGTCACCGGGCCGGACCTGACCGTCGAAGGACTGCCCGCCCGGCTCGCCCTGGAACCGGGCGAGTCGAAGACGTACACCCTCCGGCTGCGCGGCCGGCTCTCCGCGGGCGCCCTGCCCTACCGTCACACCGAGAACGCCCGCGCCACCTTCCACCTGGCAGGCAGGGTCACCTCCCCCTGGCAGCGGCCCCTCGCCCCCGACATCCGGCTCACGACCCCGGCCGCGATCCGCGTCCAGCAGACCGGGCTGCCGCTGCGGGCCGACGTGGGCTCCGCCGTGCTCCTGCCCGCCCTGGCCGCCGGGCTCGTCCTCCTCGTCCTCGCCGGATGGCTCCTCTGGCGGCGGATCAACCGGCCGCCGCTGCGGGGCGTGCTCCTGCTCGCCACCCCCTTCGGCGGGCCGCTGCCCGAACGCATCGAGCTGCGCGGCCGCCGGATGGCGCTGCGCCCCGCGTCGGCGGGCGGCCGGGGCACCGTCCACGGCAGGCGCAGGTCCACCCGCGAGGGCCCCCGCACCGATCTGCGCATCCGGTTCTCGCCGGACGGCACCGCCGCCCGCGAGAGCGGCGCGGTCTGCGCACCCGGCGCCGAAGTCGTCGTCAGCGGCGTCTCCTTCACCTACCTGGACGCGCCCGGCCACGCCCCCGCCCCCGGATGGCCCGGATGACAGGCACCGGCCTCAACGTGGCCGCCACCCGCGTCGGCACCGAAGCGCTCGGGCCCGGCGTGCGGTCCGCGCTCTGGGTGCAGGGCTGCCCCTTCAGCTGCGCCGGCTGCATGGCCCCCGACTGGATCCCCTTCCGGCCCGCCCGGCAGGCCGGACCGGCGGAGCTGGCCCGGGAGCTGCTGGCCGACGAGCGGGTCACCGGGCTGACCTTCTCCGGGGGCGAGCCGATGGCCCAGGCGACCGGCCTCGCCGAAGTGGCCCGGCTCGCCCGGGCGATCCGCGACGTGACGGTGATCTGCTTCACCGGGCACCGGCTCGAACGGCTCCGCGCCCGGCCGCCGGGACCCGGCGTCGCCGCGCTCCTGGCCGAGGTGGACGTCCTGGTCGACGGCGTGTACGTGGCCGCGCTGGACGACGGACGCGGTCTGCGCGGCAGCACCAACCAGCGCGTCCACCACCTCACCGGACGCCTCGCGGACACCGGCTACGACTTCGAGCACCGCGCCCGGTCCGCCGAGATCGCCGTCAACGGCCCGGAGGCCCTGCTCATCGGCGTACCGCCGCCCGGCCTGCTCGACGCCTTCGACCTCGCGGTCGACGCGGTCCGCACCCGTACCACGACCCCCGTGAGAGGACAGGAACACGATGAGCGGTAGGAAACGCATCCAGGTCGACGAGTCCGAGTGGTACCGCATCCAGCGCAAGGCCCAGCAGCTCAAGGAGGTCCAGCGCAACATCCCCGACCTCATCGAGGAGGTCCGCCGCCGGACCGGCGAGGACCTGGACCGGGTCTTCTCACGCGTCGAGGAGCGCCGGCAGCGGCACGAAGCGGTGGTCCAGGGCCTCAGCGAGCAGACCCGCCGACTGGAGGCCGACACCGCGCGCCGGCTCCGCGACCAGGCCGCCGAGGTGCGCGGGGCGCTCGCCGCGTCCGCCGGGCAGATCCGCGAGGAGACCCGGCGGCGCCTCGCCGAACAGCAGGAAGCGACCCGGCGGGCCATCGCCGAGGAACGCGCCGAACGCCACGCCGAGACCGCCCGGCTCGCCCGGGAGATCGGCGAACTCACCGAGGACCGCGCCCAAGCGGCCCGTACGGTACGCACCTGGCTGGCCGACGCCCGCGCCCTGGCCGCCGACCTCACCGAGGCCCGCCTCCACGAGCGCTACGCACCGGGCGAACTGGACCGCCTCACCGGCCGGCTCGCCACCGCCGAACAGAACGCCGCAGAGGGCAGGTTCGACGCCGCCCTCGCGCTCGTCCAGGAGACCTGCCACTCCCTCAGCGAACTGCGCACCGACACCGAACAGCGCGAACTGGAGCGCTGCACCGCCCAGATGGCGGCCATCGACGCACTGGCCACCGTGACCGGCGCGATCGACGGCAGTCGCGAACAGCCCGTCACCGGCCCCGACGGCACCGTTCTGCCCGACTACACCGTGGACGTCGCCTACTGGTCCGAAGGCGACTGGGACCGGCTGCGCACCGAGGCCGCCGAGACCCTGGCCCGCGCCCGCGACGACGCCACGGGCACCGACGAACTCCTCGGCCTGCGCGACCGCGAGGCGCCCCGCCTGGAGGAGGAGCTCGGCGACACCGTGGGACGCGCGACGATGCGCCACCTCGCCTCGCAGCTCCGGGTGAACCTGGCCGACACCGTCGCCCACAGCCTGAGCAGGCTCGCCTACTACGACTTCGTGGACGGAGAGTACGAGAACGCCGATCCCCGGGGCTCGTACTACGCCAAGCTGCGCCACGAGAACGGCAACGAGATCGTCCTGGACATCTCACAGGCCGCCCCCGACTCCGGCGAACAGGTCGTCCGGGTCCTCTCCTACGACTACGACACCACCTCCGAGGACCAGCTCCGCGACCGGGCCGAGGCGGTCCGCCGGGCCCTCGCCGAGGACGGCCGGGCCGTCCCGGCCGCCCCCGAGGCCGAACCCGGCACCCCCGACCGCGGCTTCCTGGACATCGAGGCCCACCGGCAGCGCGGGGAGCAGGCCCGGCGGAGGGAGACGGGGAGCGGCGGATGACCCGGTTGCACAAGCCGTCCCGCCCCGCTGCCGCGCCGGTCGTCGAACGCCTCGATCCGGCGGCGCTGCGCGGCGGCGAACCGTTCACCATCCTCTACGGCCCGGGCGCCGGCGACGTCTTCGTGGACACCGCCTACCAGGTGTGCCGGCTGGAGGAGGCGCTGTGGCGGCTGCTGCGTGCCGAGGGCTACGAGCGCATCGTCTTCAGCTCCACCGACCACCCCGTCTACTTCCGGGACACCGCATCCCGCGACCTGTCCCGCCCGGCCGGCCGCACACCCGGCCCCCGCACGGGCGGCGGCTCCGGGCTCCCCGTCATGCGTACGCCGGGCATGCGGGGGCCGATGGGCAATCTCCGGGTGACTGGCGGCGCGCCGGTCCCCGCGCCCCGCGAGGACAGCGCGCCGCTGCCGGCCCCCGGACCCGCGCCCGGGGTCAGCGACCCCTTCGCCGTGATGACCCTGAAGGGCTACCTGACGCAGCGCCGGCACCGTACGGCCGTCGTCTTCTCGCACGCCGAGGGCACCCTGCTCCACTACCGCGCCCAGCGCGAACTGGCCGGGGCCATGGACGGCTGGGCCGACGACCACGGCAACGGAAACCTGTGGCTGATGGTCCTCCGCCGGTCCGGCCTGGACGAGGTCGCGCGGTTCGTGGAGTCCTGCCACGCCTACCCGGCCCTGGAGGCCCTGGTCCGCCAGCAGGCCGCCGCCCCCGGCCGCCCCGGCACCGCCAGGATCGGCCACCCGCCCGCCGCCGAGGTGGAACGGCTCATCCACGCCGTACGGCTGCGCACCGGGCTCCGCGTGGGGGACTGGCGGGAACTGGACACCGTCGTCAAGGCGATGGGCAGCCACCCCCGCACGGCGCGCGCCTGGCAGGCGTGGCTGGAACAGCTGGCCGGCACCCCGGGCGCCGTCCTCGGCCCCGCCGCGGTACGCGACTCCTTCCCCGGGACCGCCACGGGCGACCCCCGCAGCCCCTGGGAGCGGCTGGCGGACATGCCGGGGCTCGACGTGGTGCGCGACCGCTTCGAGCAACTGCGCGCCGAGGTCGAGACGGCGGAGGCGCTGCACGAGGGCGGCCGGGCCGGCGTCTTCGAACCGCCCTCCCTGCACCTGGTGTTCACCGGGAACCCGGGTACCGGCAAGACCACCGTGGCCCGGCTCGTCGGCGAGATCTACCGCGACCTCGGGCTCCTGGAGCGTGGCCATGTGGTCGAGGCGAAGATGAGCGACCTGGTGGCCGGATACGTCGGCCAGACGGCCGGGCTCGTCGACGCGGCGGTCGACAGAGCCCTGGACGGTGTCCTGTTCATCGACGAGGCGTACGGACTGAGCGACCAGCGCGACGGGTTCGGCCAGGAGGCCATCCAGACCCTCCTCGCCCGCATGGAGAACGACCGGGGCCGGCTCGTCGTGATCGTCGCCGGATACCCGGACAAGATGACCGAGTTCCTGACGGCCAACTCCGGCCTGATGAGCCGGATCGCCGAGGACAACATCCTGCGCTTCCCCGACTACCCGCCGCCCGCCCTGCACGCCATCGCCCTCGGCCGGCTCCGCGAGCGAGGGGCCCGGCCCGCCCCCGAGACGGAGTCCCAGCTCCTGCGGGTCGTCAGCGAGATGCACCGCACCCGCGACGAGTCCTTCGGCAACGCCCGCGACATGCGCACCCTCGCCGACGCCGTCTTCACCCGCTGGTCCCACCGGGTACGCCGCCGGGTGGACGAACCCGTCGTCCCCGACGACCTGCCCGAGCGCTACCGCGACTACCTGGAACGCCCCGCGCCCGACCCCGCGCGGCTCCTCGCCGGACTGGACTCGTACGTGGGGCTGGGCCCGGTCCGCGAGGTCCTGACCGGCCTCGCCAACCGGCAGCGCCTGCGCCAGGCCCACGGCACCGGCGAGCTGACACCCCCGCACCTGGTGTTCACCGGGCCGCCCGGGACCGGGAAGACCTCCGTCGCCCGGCTCGTCGGCACCCTCTTCCGCGACCTGGGCCTGCTGCGCAAGGGACACGTGGTGCAGGCCGGCCGGGCGACCCTGGTCGGCGCCTACCTCGGCGAGACCGCCCGGCTGGTCCGCCAGGCCGTGCAGGACGCCCTGGACGGGGTGCTGTTCATCGACGAGGCGTACAGCCTGGCCCACGACGTGCGCGGCGGCTACGGGCAGGAGGCGATCGACACCCTGGTCCTGGAGATGGAGCAGTGGCGGGGCCGTCTGTCCGTGATCGTCGCCGGCTACCCCCGCGAGATGGACGCCTTCCTCAACGCCAACTCCGGCCTGCCGTCCCGCTTCACCGAGCGCGTCCCCTTCCCGCACTACGGCCCCGATGACCTCCTGGAGATCCTGCGCCGGATGGCCGGGACCCAGGGCTACACCCTGCATCCCGAGGTGCCCCGCCACGCGGGGGAGTGGCTGGCCGCGACCCGCCGCGCCGATCCGGCGGGCTTCGGCAACGCCCGCACCGTCCGCAAACTCCTGGAACTCATGGAATCCCGCCTGGCCGCCCGCTTCGCCCGGGCCGGCGAGGGCTCCGAGCCCGGCACCTTCACCCGGTTCCTGCCGGAGGACGTACCGGCTCCGCCGTACTGAACCGCGGGCGGGGCTACGGAGTGCGGTGCACCACCGACTTCCCGCCCCGGTCCCGGGCGTCCCGCTCGGCCAGCACCCGCCGCAGCGCCTCGTCCGCCGCGCCCAGCCGCCGTTCCATCTCCTCCGCGGCCGCCTCCACCTCGGCCAGCGTCACCCGGTGCTCCGGCGCCACCGCGCCGTCCGGCGCGCCCCCGGGCGCCGCCAGCGCGCCCGCGAGCTCGCGGTCCACCTCCGCATACCGCCTCAGCGACGCGACCCGGTCGCCCTGCGCCTCGCGGATGCGCTCCAGCCGGGCCTGCCGCTCGGCCAGGTCGGCCGCCGCGTCGCCGTGCACCCGCTCCTCCTCGGCCAGCGCGCGCTGCGCCGCCCCGGCCCGCTCCAGGACCTCCCGGGTGCGCGGGGCCAGGGCCGCGAGCCGGTCCTCCGAGAGCCGGACCAGCGCGTCGCTGCTGGTCCGCAACGTCCCCTCGACCCCCGCGTCCCGGCCGCGCAGGGCGGCCAGCCGCCCCGCGATGACCTCCTGCTGCTCCTGGAGCGCGTCCAGTGCGAGCACCAGCCGCTCCAGCCTCCGCAACTCGTCCACCTGGCGGCGCAGCGCCTCGTGCTCGGCGAGCCGGTCCCGCAACGCCTCCTCGGCGGCCGCCAGCTTCTCCAGCGCGGCGTGCGCGAGATCGGTCCGCTCGCGCTCCTCCCGGACCCGCTCGCGTACGGCGGCGAGCCGGCGCATCAGCTCCTCCGTACCGCCGACGAACGCCTCGCCCGGCATCGCCGCCGCCAGCAGCCCCGGCAGCGCGTCGGCCAGCGCCCCGGACTCCGCGAGCGCGTCCTCCAGCGCGAACAGCGCCGCGAGGGCGGGCGCACCGCTCTCACCGCCGTCGACCCGGCCCAGCGCCGCGCCGGCCCACCGGAAGGCCAGGCCGAGGACCCGCAGCGCCACCTCCGCCTCCGGCCCGTCCGCCCCGGCACCCGACAGCGCGGCAGCGATCTCGTCCGCGGCCTCGTTCACGACGCCCTCCGTCCCCCGGGTGCACACCCGCACCATCATCACATCACCCGAAGCCCCTCGCGGGGGTCGTCCCGGCCGATACGATCGATCCCCAACCCACCCGAACGCAGGGGGACTTCATGCCGGAAGTCGTGTCCTTCGAAGGGCCGGACGGCGCCTCGCTCCAGGTCGAGGTACCCGACGACGCCCCCGGACTCGAACGCATCTCGCGCGACTCCGGCGAGGTCGTGCGCGCCGGCCGGCGGCTGGAGGACGCGCTCGCCCAGACCCGCCCCGCGCTCCGCTCCGTCATGGAGTCCGTCCGGGCGCTCGGCCCCGACGCGTACGAGATCGAGTTCGGCATGAAGTTCAACGCCGAGTCCGGCGTGGTCATCGCCAAGACCGCGATCGAGGGGCACTTCGCGGTCAAGGTCTGCTGGAACCGCCCCCAGGGGGACTGACCCCCGGTGTCGCCGGACCGGGAACGCCCGCCCTGGCTGGTCAGCGTACGCAGGACCGAGCACGGCGACCCGGTGGGCGCCGGATTCCTCGTCACCCCGCGCCACATCGTGACCTGCGCCCACGTCGTGGGCCCCGGCCGGGCCCCGGAGCCGCCCGCCCGGCCGGTCTTCGTCCGGTTCCAGTACGCCGCCCCGCACGACCCGCTGCCCGCCGCGGTCGTCCCCGGCGGCTGGCACCCGGACACCGGCGACGGCACGGGCGACGTCGCCGTCCTCGAACTCGCCGCCCCCGCACCCCCCGAGGCCCTGCCCGCCCCGCTCCGCACCACCGACCCCGGCACCTGGGACCACCGCTTCCGCGCCTACGGCTACCCCGAGGAACACAAGCGCCTGGGCGTCCCGGTACGCGGCGAGATCATCGGCCACGCCGGCAGCGAGTGGATCCAGGTGGAGGCGGGCCCGCACACCGGCTGGGGCCTGGAGAAGGGCTTCTCGGGCGGACCCGTGTGGGACGTCGACCGCCAGGGCGTCGTCGGCATGCTCGTCGCCCGCGACTCGGTGACCTCGGTCGACCGGCGCACCGCCTACGCGGTCAAGGCGGAGTCCCTGGCCCGCTACTGGCCCGGACTCGCCCCCCTCGTCCGCGACATGACGACGACCGAGGTACGCGACCGGCTGGAGGCCCTGCTCTGGACCCCCCTCACCGCGGACGGCCGCATCCCGAGGGTGGACGAGGTGGACCCGTACGACATCGGCGTCTGCCGCTCCAAATACAGCGACCCGGACCGGGACGGCTCCGCCGGCGCCCCCTACGTGCGCCGCAGCCCCCAGGACGGCCGGCTCGCCGAGCTCCTCACCACCCGCAGATTCGTGCTGCTCGCCGGGCGCTCCAAGGCGGGCAAGTCACGCACCCTGTACGAGGCGCTGGCCCGGGTGATGCCGGACGCCCGGCTCGTCGTGCCCCGCCCCGGCGACTCGGCGCGCCGGACGCTGGACGACCTCAGCCGGCTCAGCCTGCCCACCGGCTCCGACCGCGTCGTGCTCTGGCTCGACGACCTGCACCGCTACCTCCACCCCGGCGGCCTCGACCTCCAGATCCTGGACCGGCTGGCCCGCCGCCGGCCCGCCGTGACGGTCGTGGCGACCCTCCCCGCCAAGCAGCGGGCCGCGCTGACCGCCATGGAGAACGACGTCGGCCGCATTGCCCGCACCGTCATCGACAAGGCGGGCACCGTCGAACTGCCCACCCTGCTGGGCCCCCAGGACGCCGAGGCGGCCCGGGGGGCGTACCCGGGAGAGGACTTCGCGACGCGGGGCATCGGCGAACTCATGGTCGCCGCCCCCAGCCTGGAGCGGCGCTTCACCGACGGCGCCGAGAGCTGCCCGCCCGGCTGGGCCCTGGCCCGGGCCGCCGCCGACTGGATGCGCATGGGCGTCACCGACCCGGTCCCGGACGCCGTCCTGCGCGAACTGTTCGCCGGCTACCTGGCCGAGCACCACCCCGCGCTGGACGCCGACGACACGGCCTACCGCACCGCCCTGGCCTGGGCCCGCGAGCCGGTCGCGGGCACGATCGCGCTCCTCCACCGCGCCCCGGGACCCGGCGGCTACACCGGCACCCCGTACCTGTCGGAGTACCTGGACAGCCGCGACGACGACCCGTCCGCCCCGGTCCCGTGGTTCGCCTGGAAGTACCTCGCCGACCGCCGTCCCGCCGCCGCACTCCTCCCCAGCGCCTACACCGCGCTCGTCCGGGGCGAGGCCGTGATCGCCGGACGGCTCCTGGAACGCATCGCGGACGGCACCGACGACCGCGACAGCGCCGCCTGGGCCGCGCTGATGCTCGGCGAGATGCACCTCTACCTGGCCGACTTCGACGCCGCCGCCCGGCTCCTGGAACGCGCCGCGGAGTCCGCCGTGGACAGCGTCGTCCCGCTCGCCCGGACCGTCCTGGCCGAACTGCTCATGATGTACGGGGACCGCGACCGCTCACGCCGGCTCCTGGAGAGCGCCGTCACCGCCCGCGACCCCCAGCTCTCCCAGGTCGCCCAGGTCGGCCTGGCCACCCTGCTCTTCGCGGACGGCGAGGAGGAGCGCGCCGAACGCATGCTGGAGGCGATCGTCGCGGCCGGCGACACCGAGGCCGCCCCGCTCGCCCAGGCCCGGCTGGTGAGCGTCCTCAGCGGCGCCGACGGCGACGCCGCCGGAGCGCGTACGGGTCAACGCCCCGGCAGCGGCCAGGGCAAGGCCACCGTGCGGGCCGGCGGCGCCCCCGCCGGGCGCACCGAACCCGTCGAGCAGCCGTGGTCGCTGTCCCGCGCGGTCGGCGAGTCCATGGCGGGCCAGGTCGTCTCGGTCGCGCAGGCCAGCCTCGGCTCCCTGCTGGTCAGCCAGGGCGACGTCGACCGCGCCGAGGAACTGCTGCGCTCCGCCCTGGCCGGCGGCAGCGTCCACGCCGTGCCCCGGGCACAGGTGGGCCTCGGCGAGCTGCTGATCGTACGAGGACGCAACGAGGAGGCGGAGGAGGTCCTGCGGGCCCTGATCGCATCGGGCAACCCACTCCTGGTCCCGTACGCCAAGATCCTGCTCGCCGTGTCCCTCCGCCCGCGCGGGCTCATCGAGCAGGGCATGGACCTGCTCCGCGAGGCCGCCGCGTCCGGCCACCCGGCCCAGGGCCCGCGCGCGACCTGCGGCCTCGCCGAGTGGTACGCGAACGAGGGCGACCTGATCACCGCCGAGGAGTTCTTCGAGCGGGCCATCGCCACCGGCCACCCGGAGTGGGGCGGCATGGCCCGGGTCGAGCTGGCCCTGATGCTCGCCGGCAGCGGCGAGGGCCTGGACCGCCCGGCCCGGCTGCTGGACACCGTCATCGAGGCCCGCCACCCCGGCCTCTCCCCGCTCGCCGCCGCCGCGCTCGGCGACCTCCTCGTCCGGGAGGGCCGCATCGAGGACGCCGAGCATGCGTACGGCCTCGCCGTCGCCTCCGGACACCGCGACTGGGCCCAGGTCGTCCGGATCGAACTCGCCCTGCTCCAAGCGGCCCGGGGCGGCAGCGGCAGCGCGGAGGCGGCCGTGGAACTCTTCACCGCGGTCATCGAGTCCGGCCACCCCCACCAGGGCCCCCGCGCGGCCGACCTGCTGGGCGACCTCCTCGTGCGCGAGGGCCGCTTCGAGGACGCCGAGCACTTCTACCGCGTCGCGATCGAATCCGGCCACGCCCAGTGGTCGCTGATCGCCCGCATGGACCTGGCCGTCCTGCTCGCCGACCACGGCGACTTCGCGGAGGCCGAACGCCTGCTCCTGGTGGTCGCCGCCTCGGACGACCCGGGCGCCGAGGCCTGGGCGCGCGGCGTCCTCGGCGTCGTCCACCTCGGCAACGACCGGCCGGAGGAGGGCCGGGAGCAGCTGCGGGCCGCCGCCGACGCCGACGTGGGCGCCGCCTCCCAGTTCGCCCGCTTCCACCTCGCCAAGTGCCTGGCCGCCGACGGCGAGGACGAGGCGGCCGAGGCCCTGGTCCGCACGGTGGTCGACGGCGAACCCTCCCAGGTCACCGAGGTCGCCCGGGCCTGGCTCGCGGTACGGCTGCTGCACCGCGACCCGGACGCCGCGCAGGCGCTCCTGGTGCGGGTGGAGGACTCCGGCGACGCGGAGGCCATCGTCGCCGGCTACCTCGGCGCCGGCGAATACCTGCTGGAGACGGGCGAGGTGCAGACGGCCGGCGAACTGCTCGAAGCGGCCCTGGAGCTGGCCGGCCCCGACACCGCGCCCCGGATCGGCGCCCTGCTCGGCGTCGTCCGGCGCTCGGTCAACGACCTGGACCGGGCCCGCGAGCTCCTGGCGGACGCCCTCGCCGCGGGCGACCCGGAGACCGAACCGCTCGCCCGCCGCTACCTCGGCAGCACCCTCTTCCGCCTGGGCCTGCTCCCCGAGGCCGAGGAGGTCCTGCTGCCGCTCGCCCGCTCCGACGACACCGAGCACCGCCCCCAGGCCCTGCTGCTCCTCGGCCGCGTCCTGGCGGCGGACAACCGCCCGGAGGAGGCGTACCCCTGGCTGGAAGCGGCCATCGAGTGCGCCGACGGCGACGGCGACACGGAGACCGGCGCCCGCCAGACGTACGCGGAACTGCTGCTGAGCGCGGGACGACGGGAGCGCGCCATGGAGATCTACCGGCCTCTGGTCACGGACGACGACGACCCCGACGACGGGTTCCCGGACGAGGAGACGGCCATGGACGACACCGCGCCCCCGCGCACCGACCGCCCGACGCTCACCGCCCCCGCGCGCCCGGCTCCGGCCGCCCCGCACCCGCTCCCGCCCGCGCTGCTCGCGCTGCTGGGCGATGTGGCGGACGCGGAGGGCGCCCACGAGGAGGCCGCGTTCTGGTACGGCCTGGCCGGCCGCACCGGGGAGGGCCGCACAACGGCACAGGCCCACGGTTCCTGAGGAACCGTGGGCCTGTGGCTGGTGTCCGAGGGGGGACTTGAACCCCCACGCCCGATAAAGGGCACTAGCACCTCAAGCTAGCGCGTCTGCCATTCCGCCACCCGGACAAGGTGTCTGTCTCGCGGGCCTCGCCCGTTCCGACGTGGAAAACCATAGCAAACATTGGAGGGTGCTCGATCACGCCCGGTCCCGTGTGAAGGCCGCATGACGAGGCGCGGGGGGCCTTGGGTGTGCGGGCGGCGCGCGGGAGGATGAGGGGGAGCACCACGGCGACAGGGAAGGAACCAGCGTGAGCGAGAGCAATGCGGCCCGGAACGGTTCGGGCGAGACCGCCGAGAACGAGGTGGTGGACCTCTGTCGTGACCTGATCCGGATCGACACCAGCAACTACGGCGACCACTCCGGGCCCGGCGAGCGGGCGGCCGCCGAGTACGTGGCCGAGAAGCTGGCCGAGGTCGGACTCGAACCGAAGATCTTCGAATCCCACAAGGGCCGCGCCTCCACCGTGGCGCGGATCGAGGGCGAGGATCCCTCCCGCCCGGCCCTGCTGATCCACGGCCACACCGACGTCGTCCCGGCCAACGCGCACGACTGGACGCACCACCCGTTCTCCGGCGAGATCGCGGACGGCTGCGTGTGGGGCCGGGGCGCCGTCGACATGAAGGACATGGACGCGATGACGCTCGCGGTGGTGCGCGAGCGGATGCGGAGCGGCCGCAAGCCCCCGCGTGACATCGTGCTCGCCTTCCTCGCGGACGAGGAGGCGGGCGGCACATACGGGGCCCGCTATCTCGTGGACAAGCACCCCGGTCTGTTCGAGGGCGTCAGCGAGGCGATCGGCGAGGTCGGCGGCTTCTCGTTCACCGTCAACGAGAACCTGCGGCTGTACCTCGTGGAGACGGCGCAGAAGGGCATGCACTGGATGCGCCTGACCGTGGACGGCACGGCGGGCCACGGCTCCATGACCAACGACGACAACGCGATCACCGAGCTGTGCGAGGCCGTCGGGCGGCTCGGCCGGCACACCTGGCCGGTCCGGGTGACCAAGACCGTGCGGTCCTTCCTGGACGAGCTGTCGGACGCGCTCGGCACCCCGCTGGACCCGGAGGACATGGAGGCCACGCTCGCCAAGCTGGGCGGCATCGCCAAGATGGTCGGCGCCACCCTGCGCAACTCCGCCGCCCCCACCATGCTCGGCGCCGGCTACAAGGTCAACGTGATCCCCGGCCAGGCCACCGCCCACGTCGACGGGCGCTTCCTGCCGGGGTACGAGGAGGAGTTCCTGGCCGACCTCGACCGCATCCTCGGCCCGCGCGTCCGGCGCGAGGACGTGCACGGGGACAAGGCGCTGGAGACCGACTTCGACGGCGCGCTCGTGGACGCCATGCAGACGGCCCTGAAGGCCGAGGACCCGATCGCCCGCGCCGTCCCGTACATGCTCTCCGGCGGCACGGACGCCAAGTCCTTCGACGACCTGGGCATCCGCTGCTTCGGCTTCGCCCCGCTGAAGCTCCCGCCGGAGCTCGACTTCGCGGGCATGTTCCACGGCGTGGACGAGCGGGTTCCGGTCGAGGGGCTGAAGTTCGGTGCCCGGGTCCTGGACCGCTTCATCGACCACAGCTGACCCGCAAGGGCGTAAATCGCCAGCGTGTACGCCTCTAACCGGAACGAGTGAATGGGGCGTTCGGCTCGTAGCCCCGTTACTTCCTCCTCGTTACAGGGGGTGCGGTCCGCGGCTGGGACCGCGTTTGCCAACTAGGAGGAATCATGATCAAGAAGATCGTCGCCGCGGCGGCTGCCACCGGTGGTCTGGTGCTCGCGGGCGCCGGCATGGCCGTGGCCGACTCGGGCGCCCAGGGTGCTGCCATCGGCAGCCCCGGCGTCATCTCGGGCAACGTCATCCAGGTTCCCGTCCACGTTCCCGTGAACGTGTGCGGCAACACGATCGACGTGATCGGTCTGCTGAACCCGGCCTTCGGCAACGTCTGCGTCAACGACTGACGTCGCGCGTCAACCCGTAAGGGTTTGAGCCCGCTCGGCCCCGGACCGCGCTCCACGCGCTCCGGGGCCGTCGGGTCCTTTGCCTCCGCACGGTAGTCCGGGGGTACTCCGGAAGGTAGAAGGCAGGAAACACCTATGCGACAGGTCACGCGAAACGGCCTGATCACCATGGCGGCCGCGGGTGGCGTTCTCGCCCTCGGCGGCGGCTACGCGCACGCCGACGCGGGAGCGGCCGGCGGCGCCTCGAATTCCCCGGGGGTGATTTCAGGGAATTCGGTGCAGATCCCGGTCCACGTGCCGGTGAACGTCTGCGGAAACTCCGTGAGCGTCGTCGGACTGCTCAACCCCGCCGTCGGAAACGCCTGCGGAAACGGTTCGGACGGCGCGTCCGCCGGCCGGCCGGGCTCCGCCTCGGGCACCTCCGGCAGCCACGCCGGACACCGGGCCTCCGACGACCACGCCCGGGGGGCGAAGACGGGCACCGGCAAGCACCGGGCCGACCGCGGGGGCAACGGCGGGAACAACGGGGGCGGGGCCACCGCCCAGGGGAGCGCGACGGGCTCGCCCGGTGTGCTCTCGGGCAACCAGCTCCAGGTGCCCATCGACATCCCCGTGAACGTCTGCGGCAACAGCATCGATGTCGTCGGCCTGCTGAACCCGGCGATCGGCAACACGTGCGAGAACGAGAGCACACCGCCGGTCGACGTTCCGGAACCCCCGGTCCGCCACGTCACGCCGCCGACGCCCGAGAAGCCCACTCCGAACACGCCGGAGCCGCAGACCGTGCCGGAGGCGCCGCAGCTCGCCCACACCGGAGCGGGCGGGCTCGACCTGCTCATTCCGGCCAGTGCGGGCCTGCTGCTGGCCGGCGCGGGCACGGTGCTCTACCGCCGCGCGAAGGCCGCCGCCTGACGGCAGCGCCGCACCGGCGAGCACGACGACAGGAAACGGGCCCCGCACTCGCGGGGCCCGTTTCGCGTGGTCGGACGGTCTTCGGCCGGGCCTTCCGGCCTACCACGTGGCCCGGAGCTGACGGATGATCCGGCGCCGCAGCCGCACGCGGCGACTGCCGTCCAGGCGCAGGGTCAGACGATCCAGCTCCCAGTGCCCGTACTCGGCATGGTCGGTCAACAGGCGGGCCGTGTCCTTCCGGGACACCCCGCGTGGCACGTACACATCGACAAATTCGTATTCCGGCATCGAATCCATTGTGCGGGCAAGGGCCCGGTACGGATAGCGTCTGCCCCATGTCTGATGCTGCGCAGCCCACCGCTGCCGAGGTACGCGCCGCCGCCGATGCGGTCAAAGCCGCGATCGACCACCACCTCGCGGCGGTCGAACGCCGGTCGGGGGACGATGATCCCGCTGTCTACGCCGCGTTCAACGCACTGGCCGCCGCCGCCGAGGTCTACGACGAACTCCTCTACGACCGCCACGACGAGGTCACCCCGTTCGAGATCCCGGGAGAGCAGGACGCCCTGCCGCCCTACAACGGGCCCGACGAGCCGCACGCGCTCAGCGTGCTGATCCGCCGCGACTACGCGGTGGTGGAGCCCCAGCGGCTGGTGGCCCAGGCCCAGCGCCTCGCCGACGCCGACCCGGACGAGCGGGAGGACGGCGGGTCGGCGGTCGTCGGCAACAGCGTGCACGCGGCGCTGGGGGTGCTCTTCGGGGAGTACGAGGCGGACGAGATCGCCTCCCGGCACACGGAGTTCGGCCTGGAGGAGGGCGACTCCACGCTCTGGGTCGCGGCGGCGGACGATCTCCCCGAACCGGGGGAGTGGCTGGCCGCCCCGTTCGACGACGCCGACCCCCAGCTGGTGGTCTGCCGCTTCGACGTCAGCGCGGTCTTCGATGACGACGACCTCGACGACGACGTGGAGGGACCGGGGCACCCCGCAGGCTGAACCGCCGCCCCGGACCCCGGCGGAGCGGCCGGAGCGGCCGGAGGGGCCCCCGCGGACGCCTGGCGCGTCTGCGGGGGCCCCTCCGCGGCTCTCACTGCTTCGAGGGCTCCTGGGACGCCTGGGACGCCTCCAGCAGGGCCCGCAGGCGCGTGGTGCGCTCCTGGGCGGGCACCTCGGCCACCGCACGCGGCAGGGCCTGGTCGGCGCCGTGCACCACGGACAGATGGCGCTCGCCCCGGCCGAACGCGGTGTAGACCCACGGCCGGCTCAGCCCGCGCGCCGCGTCGCCCGGCAGCACCACGACGACCGCCGGCCACCGCATCCCGGCCGCCTGGTGGGCACTGAGCGCCCATGCGTGGCGCACGGAGTCGGCCACCCGCTCCTGCGGTACGACGACGGGGGTCCCCGCACAGTCCAGGTGCAGGCCCTCCGCGTCCGCCGACACGACCACGCCGGGCACCGTCCGCCCCGGCGCCGGCACATGGGCGACCCGGTCGCCCGGGTCGAACCCGCCGAAGCGGCCGGGGCCCGGGTTGAGCCGCTGCTTCAGGGCCTCGTTCAGCGCCCGGGTGCCCGCGGCGCCGCCGTGGCCCACCGTGATGACCTGGGTGTCGCCGGACGGCACCCCGATGGCGCGCGGCACCGAGTCGGCCACGAGCTGCACCGTGCGGTGCACCGCCTCGCCCGCGTCCCGGACCGGGACGATGACGACCTCCTTGCCCGGCGCCGCCACCTGGTTCAGCTCACCGATGCCGATGCCCGAGACCAGCTCGCCGATCGGTCCGGCGTCCGGGGTGCGGGAGACGACGCGGGGGCAGGCACGGGCGGCCAGCACATCGGCGAACACCTGCCCGGCGCCCGCCGAGCCGAGCACGCCCGGGTCGCCGCTGAGGACCAGGCGGGCGCCGTCGGCCAGGGACTCCACCAGCATCGCGCCGGTCTCCACGTCCAACTGGGGCGCGTCCAGCACGACGAGCAGGTCGAGGGCGAGCGCCCCCTCCTCGTCCCGCCCCGGCCCCTCGGCGCCCGACAGCAGCCCGGCGAGCGTGACGGCCGCCTCCGGTGCGCCGATGTCCCGCGCGAGCCGCCGACGGCCGTCCACGCTGTGCGCGGCGCCCAGGGCGCGCAGGCCGAGGCTCCGCGCGGCGGCGATCAGGGCGGCCGGCTCGGCGCGGGCCGCCTCGCCGCCCGTGTGCGCGACGACACCGTGGGCGGCGGCCGCGCGGATCAGCTCGGCAGCCGACGGGGAGGGCGCGGCGGCGGCCGCCTCCGACCAGTCCGCGTCCTCCTGGCCCCCGTTGACCAGCCGGGCCAGCCCGTCGGCCAGGCTCTCCTCCGCCAGCGCGTACCGGTCGAGGCCGAGGAGCACGGGGCCCGGCGCGGCGGCCTGGTCGGTCGCCTCCGCGTCCTCCTCGCCCCCCGCGTCGTCCGGGTCCTCGGGGCCGTCCTGGAAGACCAGCACGACGCCCTCCGCCACGGCGTGCTGCACGGCCGCGGCGGGGTCGCCCACGCCCCGGCCGGCCAGGGCCTCGCGCACCTGGTCCGCGTCCAGCGCGGTGTGGCCGCGGAGCGCGGCGCGCTCCAGGACCCAGCCGGTCAGGGCGGCGGTGCGGCGCTCGTCGTCGGGCCCGCAGGCCGCGCCCAGCAGCGCCCGGGCGAAGCCGTCGGCCTGCTCGGGTCCGACGCCGGGCAGGGCCAGCAGCTGCCAGGGGTCCTCGCGCAGGATCTCGGCGGCCCGGTCCCCGAGCAGCGCGGCGGCGGACCGGCCCAGGGCCGCGGGGGCCCCTCCGGCGGACAGCACGTCGGCCACGGCGGCGACGCTCTCGGGCGAGACGGCCCGGGGCGCGGAGGCGGGCTCGGGGGCCCGCTCGCGTACCGGAGCCGGGGCGGGGGCCGCCCGGCGTGCGGGCGCCGGTGCGGGCGAGTCGTAGAACGCCGTGGCGGGCTTCTGCCCGCTCTCCACGGCCCGGACGGCCGCCAGCAGATCGGCCGCGGTCCCGCTCAGCTTCCCCCCGGCCTCGACGGGCCCGTCCTTCTCGGCCTTCCGCTTCTCGATCCGCTCCCGCAACTCCCGCTGAGCGGCGATCTCGGCCTCGGCCTCGGACACCGCGGGGGCGCCTTCGGCGCCGGCCTGTCCGTCGGCCGGGGAACCATCGGCCGCTTCCGCGCCGCCGGGGTCGCCCTGTGCCTCGCCGGGGGCATCGCCCGCAGCCCTCAAGGCTGTCCCGCCGACGCCGGACTCGTCCCGCGCCTCGCCGGGGGCATCGCCCGCGGCGCTGCCCTGCGCGTCGCCCGCCGCGCTGTCCTGCGTGTCGCTCAGGCCCTCCCTGCCTACGGCGGCACCGTCCGCGCCGGCGGCCTCGTCCCCGGTGTCCGGGCGGGCGCCCCCCTTTGCCTCCGTGCCGGCGGCCTCGGTGCCCGAGGGCGACGGGGCGTCGCCGGGGCCCGCCGGGGCGGCCTCGGCGGCGACAGCCGGTTCGGTGGCCGGGGAGCCGGGGGATTCGCCCCGGGGTAGCGCGGTCACAGCGTGCTCCAGTCCTGGTCGGGATAGCGGTGCACGGGCGCCGACACGTCGTCCAGCGCCTGGCAGATCTCGTCAGGAAGACTAAGCGTCTCCACTGACAACGCCTCCGTCAGCTGCTCCGCGTTGCGCGCGCCGACGATCGGGGCCGCCACTCCGGGCCGGTCCCGGACCCAGGCCAGGGCGACCTGGACGGGTGTGGTGGCCAGTCCGTCGGCCGCGGTCGCCACCGCGCCCACGATGCGGCCCGCCGCGTCGTCCAGGTACGGCTCCACGAAGGGGGCCAGCAGCTCGGACGCGCCGCGCGAGTCGGCCGGTGTCCCCGTGCGGTACTTGCCGGTCAGCACGCCCCGGCCCAGCGGCGACGAAGGCAGCAGCCCGACGCCCAGGTCGAGCGCGGCGGGCAGCACCTCGCGCTCCACGCCGCGCTGGAGCAGCGAGTACTCCATCTGCGTCGCGGCGAGCCGGGTCCGCGCCCCGGGCGCGGCGAGCTGCCAGGTCGCGGCCTTCGCGAGCTGCCAGCCGGAGAAGCCGGACACCCCGGCGTAGCGGGCGCGCCCGGAGGACACCGCGAGGTCCAGCGCCTGGAGCGTCTCCTCCAGCGGGGTGTCCGGGTCGAACGCGTGGAGCTGCCACAGGTCCACGTAATCCGTGCCGAGCCTGCTCAGCGAGGCGTCGAGGGCCGCCAGCAGGTGCCCGCGCGAGGCGTCGACCCTGCGGTACGGGTCGGCGACGCTGCCCGCCTTGGTCGCGATGACGAGGTCCCGCCTCGGCACCAGGCCGTCCACGAGCCGCCCGAGCAGATACTCGGCCTCGCCGCCGCCGTACACATCGGCCGTGTCGACCAGCGTGCCGCCCGCCTCCCAGAACACCTTCAGCTGCTCGGCAGCGTCGTGCTCGTCGGTGTCCCGGCCCCAGGTGAGGGTGCCGAGCCCGATCCTGGACACACGAAGGCCGGTGCGGCCCAGATGCCTCTGCTCCATGGGCGCTGAGATTACTGGCCGCGGGCGCACGCGGCGCAGGGCTGTGGACGACCCGCGCGTGGGCGGCCCCCTGCCGGAGCGCGCTCCCGCGCGCTAAAGTCCGGAACTCAGGGACGTTACTGATCGGTAAGGGGTTCGGCTATGCGGCTCGGCATCAATCTCGGCTACTGGGGCGCGGGGATGGACGGCGACAATCTCGCCGTCGCGCAGGAGGCCGACCGGCTCGGCTACGACGTCTGCTGGGCGGCAGAGGCATACGGTTCCGACGCGCCGACCGTGCTGGCCTGGGTGGCCGCCCAGACGGAGTCCATCGACGTCGGCTCGGCCATCCTCCAGATCCCGGCGCGCCAGCCCGCGATGGCGGCCATGACGGCGGCCACGCTCGACTCCCTGTCCGGCGGCCGCTTCCGTCTCGGCCTCGGCGTGTCGGGCCCCCAGGTCTCCGAGGGCTGGTACGGCGTCAAGTTCGACAAGCCGCTGGCCCGCACCCGGGAGTACGTCGACATCGTCCGCAAGGCGATGACCCGCGAGCGGCTCTCGTACGAGGGCGAGCACTGGACGCTCCCGCTGCCGGGCGGCCCGGGCAAGCCGCTCAAGCTGACCGTGCACCCGCAGCGCGAGCACATCCCGCTCTACATCGCCGCGATCGGCCCGAAGAACCTGGAGCAGACCGGCGAGATCGCCGACGGCGCCCTGCTGATCTTCCCGTCGGCCGAGCACCTGGAGGAGACCGCGGTCAGCCATCTGCGGGCCGGCCGGGAGAAGGCCGGGAAGACGATGGAGGGCTTCGACGTCTGCCCGACCGTGCCGCTCGCCGTCGGCGACGACATCCCCGGCCTCGCGGACATGTTCCGCCCGTACACCGCGCTGTACGTCGGCGGCATGGGCAGCGCGAAGCAGAACTTCTACAACCGGCTCGCCCAGCGCATGGGGTACGAGAAGGAGGCCGCCGAGATCCAGGAGAAGTACCTCTCCGGCGACAAGAGCGGCGCGGCGGCCGCCGTACCGCACCAGCTGATCGACCAGACCACGCTGCTCGGGTCCGTGGACCGCATCGCCGAGCGCATGCAGGCCTACGCGGAGGTGGGGGTCACGACCCTGACCCTGGCGCCGGCCGGCTTCACCCTGGACGAGCGGATCGCCGCGCTCCGGGCCGGTACGGACGCGCTGGAGCGCGCCGGGCTCGCGTAACCGGGAAGGGCTCTGCGGCCGTGGTGGGGGCTCGGGGGTCCTCCCCGCCACGGCCGTCACGGGGAACAACGCGCCCGGGGCGGCGGGGTTACGGGGTCACGCAAAAACGGTTCGCCCGCCGCGATCCCGCCCCGGCACCACCCGTTCGGCCCAGCCGCCGTCCGCTCCTGTTGCCCGCCCCGGCCCCGCGCATTTGACTGGCCCTCGGCGACGCCGGCACGGAGGTGGCAGTGATGCTCTCGGCAAAGAACCTGTTCCAGGAGATCCTCGACAACGACGACTCGTTCCGGCTCTTCTGTTCCATCGCGGCCAGCGGAGAGTCGCAGGGCGGCTGGGAGAACGGCCGGATCGCGGCCCTCGTCCCCGTGAGCCAGCGCCCGCTGGCCCCCAAGATCGCCCGGCACGGCGCCGACGAGGACAAGCACGGCAGGATCTTCAACGCCCTGCTCAGGAAGCGCGGCCTGCACCCCGCGCCCATCCCCCCGGACACCGACTACACGATGCTCCTGGAGCGCCACGGCATCGGGCTCGCGCACGAGCAGCTGAGCCGCGACGAGCCCCTGACGGAGCGCGACATCATCACGTACCTGGCCCACAGCCGGGTCACCGAGCAGCGGGCGTCCGAGCAGATGCGGCTGCTGAACAAGCACTTCGCCGACCACCCCGAGCTCGGCCGCGCGGTCCGGATGATCTCGAACGACGAGGACAACCACCTCGCGTACTGCCACGAGGAGCTGCTGCGCTTCGCGCGCGCCGGGCACGGCCGCACGATCCAGCGCATCCTGCGCGAGTGCGCGCTCGCCGAGATCCGGATCTACCGCGACGTCAGCCTCGCCGTCATGGACCACATGGGCCGGGTGCTCGGCTGGTCCCGGGCGAAGGCCGGGGTGCTCGCCGCGGGTATCCACGCCATGTACGCGTACGAACGCCTCGGCGGCTGGCGGCGCATGGTCAGCCTGGCACCGCCCACCCGGCGCGACGCCCTCGGCGGACCCGCGACGCCCGCGCCCGAGTACGCCTGAGCGGCGGGGGCCGTCAGAGCCAGCCGCGCCGCTTGAACTGGCGGTACAGGCCCAGGACCGCCCCCGCCATCAGCAGCAGCACCAGCGGGTACGAGCCGACCCACCGCAGCTCCGGCATGTGCTCGAAGTTCATGCCGTAGATCCCCGCGACCATCGTCGGCACCGCGGCCATCGCCGCCCAGGCGGAGATCTTGCGCATGTCGTCGTTCTGCCGGACCCCCATCTGCGCGAGATGCGCGGACAGGATGTCGGACAGCAGCCGGTCAAGACCCTCCACCTGCTCGTTGGCCCGGGTCAGATGGTCCTGGACGTCCCGGAAGAACGGCTGAGCGTGCTCCTGGACGAACGGCACCCCGGCGCTCGCCAGCCGGGCCATCGGCGCGGACAGCGGGACCGTCGCCCGGCGGAACTCCAGCACCTGGCGCTTGAAGGTGTAGATACGCGCCGCGGTGTTCTTGGAGTCGTCCGTGCCGCTCGGCGCGAAGACCTGCGTCTCCAGCTCCTCCAGGTCGACCTGGAGCTCGCCCGCCACGTCTATGTAGTGGTCCACGATCGCGTCGCTGACCGCGTAGAGGACCGACGTCGGCCCGTGCCTCAGAACCTCCCGCTCGGCCTCGAGACGGCGGCGCACGGCGGCCAGGGGCGCGCCCTCGCCGTGCCGCACCGTCACGACGAACGAATCACCCATGAACACCATCAGCTCGTGCGTGGTGACCGTGTCGCTGTCGTGGTCGTACAGGACGGGCTTGATCACCGCGAACAGCGAGTCGTCGTAGACCTCCAGCTTCGGCCTCTGATGGGCGGAGAGGGCGTCCTCCACGGCCAGCGGGTGCAGCCCGAACTCGCTGCTCACGAGGTCGAACTCCTTCTCCGTCGGCTCGTGCAGGCCGATCCAGAGGAACGCGTCGCCGGACTTCCGTGCCTCGGCGAGGGCGTCGGAGAAGTCGGCGGGGCCCTCGGTCCGGCGTCCGTCGCGGTAGATGGCGCAGTCGACAATCACGGCGCGCATTCTTCCCTGCTTCCGGCCCGGTATGCACCTTTGGCCCCACCGGGAAACCGGGCCGCGCCCGTACGCTGGACGGCATGCCCACCCTGATCCTCGTACGCCACGGACGCTCCACCGCCAACACGGACGGAGTGCTCGCGGGCCGGACCCCCGGCGTCGCCCTCGACGAGCGCGGCGCCGCACAGGCCGCCGCGCTCCCCGGACGGCTGGCCGCACTGCCGCTCGCCGCCGCCGTCAGCAGCCCCCTGCAACGCTGCCGGGAGACTCTGGAACCCCTGCTGGCCGCCCGCCCCGGCCTGCCGCTGCACGTGGAAGACCGGATCAGTGAGTGCGACTACGGCGACTGGTCGGGCCGCAAGCTCGCCGAACTCACCGACGAACCGCTGATGAGCGTCGTCCAGCAGCACCCCTCCGCCGCCGCGTTCCCCGGCGGCGAGTCGATGCGCGCGATGCAGGCCCGCGCCGTCGACGCGGTACGGGAGTGGAACGCGCGGATCGAGGCGGAGCACGGCGAGAACGCCGTCTACGTCATGTGCTCGCACGGCGACATCATCAAGTCCCTGGTCGCCGACGCGCTCGGCATGCACCTGGACCTCTTCCAGCGCGTCCACGCCGACCCGTGCTCGGTCACCGCGATCCGCTACACGAGGCTCCGCCCCTATCTGCTGCGCCTCGGCGACACGGGCGACCTCGCCGGACTCGCGCCCCGCGAACCGGGCCCGGACGCCGCCGCCGGGCAGGACGCGGCGGTAGGGGGCGGCGCTGGGGCGCCGTGATCGCCGCGCGCAGTAGGGTGGACGCGCCGTAGAACGCTTTCCGAGACTCCGGCCCACCCTCATCTGCCCGTCGACTCTCAAGGGAGACAGGACGTGTCCCGTCAGGTGTTCCTCTACGACCCCCCGGACCGCTTCGTGGCCGGCACGGTCGGGCTGCCTGGACGCCGTACGTTCTTCCTGCAGGCATCCTCAGGCGGACGTGTCACCAGCGTGGCCCTGGAGAAGACCCAGGTCGCCGCGCTCGCCGAGCGCGTGGACGAACTGCTCGACGAAGTCGTACGCCGCACCGGCGGGAACTCCCCGGTGCCCGCCGTCGCCCCGATGGACGTCACGGACACCGCGCCGCTCGACGTCCCCGTCGAGGAGGAGTTCCGCGTCGGCACCATGGCGCTCGCCTGGGACGGCGAGGAGCAGCGCATGATCGTCGAGGCGCAGGCCCTGGTGGAGCTGGACGCCGACTCCGTCGAGGACCTCGCCGAGGCCGAGGAGAGGCTGCTCCAGGACGAGGAGAACGGCCCGCCGATGCTCCGCGTCCGGCTCACCGGCGCCCAGGCCCGCGCCTTCGCCAAGCGCGCCCTGGACGTGGTGAACGCCGGCCGCCCGCCCTGCCCGCTGTGCAGCCTGCCGCTCGACCCGGAAGGACACGTATGCCCGCGCCAGAACGGATACCGCCGGGGCGCCTGACCGACGCGGAGCAGGTCGCCCTGCTGGCCGAGGGCACCCTCACCGTCCTCGGGCAGGTCCGCGGCGCGTCCAACGCGGTGCTGTACTGCTCCGTCGCCCACGAGGGCGAGGAGGCGTACTGCGTCTACAAGCCGGTGGCCGGCGAGCAGCCGCTCTGGGATTTCCCCGACGGCACCCTCGCCCAGCGCGAGGTGGCCGCCTACGAGGTCTCGGAGGCCACGGGCTGGGGCCTGGTCCCGCCGACCGTGCTGCGGGACGGGCCGTACGGCCAGGGGATGTGCCAGCTGTGGATCGAGGCCGGGGAGCCGGGCGAGGACGAGCCGGGGCTGCTCGCGCTGGTCGAGGACGAGGAGCCCGGCGAGGGCTGGAAGGCCGTCGCGTTCGCCGAGGTGGAGGAGGGGAGGACCGCGCTGCTCGTGCACGCGGACGACCCCCGGCTGCGGCGGCTCGCCGTCCTGGACGCCGTCATCAACAACGGCGACCGCAAGGGCGGCCACCTGCTGCCCGCGCCCGGCGGCCGGCTCTACGGCATCGACCACGGGGTGACCTTCAACGCCGACGACAAGCTGCGCACCCTGCTCTGGGGCTGGGCGGGCGAACCCCTGACCGCCGAGGCCGTCGAGGTCCTGGACCGGCTGGCCGCCGCACTGGAGCCCGGCGCCCCGCTGGTCACCCGGCTGGCCGACCTCATCACGGCGGCCGAGATCGAGGCCCTGCGGGCCCGCGTGGGCGGCCTGCGGGCGACCGGGCTGCACCGGGAGCCCAGCGGCGAGTGGCCGGCCATCCCCTGGCCGCCCGTCTGACGCCCGGTCCGCCCGAAGCACGTCGGGGGCGGCGGCGCAAGAGTGCCTCTTCGGTCAGGATCACCCCTCCGGTTCGTATCCGGAAGCCGCATCCGGTTACGCTCGTGGCATGCATGCCTGGCCCGCTTCTGAGGTCCCCGCCCTGCCCGGCAAGGGCCGCGACCTTCGGATCCACGACACCGCGACCGGCGGACGGATCACCCTTGACCCCGGTCCCGTCGCCCGCATCTACGTCTGCGGCATCACGCCGTACGACGCGACCCACATGGGTCATGCGGCGACCTACAACGCGTTCGACCTCGTACAGCGCGTGTGGCTCGACACCAAGCGGCAGGTTCACTACGTCCAGAACGTGACGGACGTGGACGACCCGCTGCTGGAGCGGGCCGTGCGCGACGGACAGGACTGGACCGAGCTCGCCGAGCGCGAGACGGCCCTGTTCCGGGAGGACATGACCGCGCTCCGCATGCTCCCGCCGCGCCACTACATCGGAGCCGTCGAGGCGATACCCGGCATCGTGCCGCTCGTGGAACGGCTCCGCGACGCGGGCGCCGCCTACGAGCTCGACGGCGACGTCTACTTCTCCGTCGACGCAGACCCGCACTTCGGCGAGGTGTCGAACCTCGACGCCGAGGCGATGCGGCTGCTCTCCGCCGAACGCGGCGGCGACCCGGAACGACCCGGCAAGAAGAACCCGCTCGACCCGATGCTCTGGATGGCCGCCCGCGAGGGCGAGCCGAGCTGGGACGGCGGCTCCCTCGGCGCCGGCCGGCCCGGCTGGCACATCGAGTGCGTGGCCATCGCCCTCGACCACCTCGGCATGGGCTTCGACGTCCAGGGCGGCGGCTCCGACCTCGCCTTCCCGCACCACGAGATGGGCGCCTCGCACGCCCAGGTGCTGACCGGCGAGCACCCCTTCGCCCAGGCGTACGTGCACGCCGGCATGGTGGCTCTGGACGGCGAGAAGATGTCCAAGTCCAAGGGCAACCTCGTCTTCGTCTCCGCGCTGCGCCGCGAGGGCGTGGACCCGGCCGCGATCCGCCTGGCCCTCCTCGCCCACCACTACCGCTCCGACTGGGAGTGGACCGACCAGGTGCTCGCCGACGCCGTGGCGCGGCTCGGCCGCTGGCGCGCCGCCGTCTCCCGCCCCGACGGGCTGTCCGCCGACGCCCTGGTCGAGGAGGTCCGCGCGGCCCTCGCCGACGACCTGGACGCCCCGGCCGCGCTGGCCGCCGTCGACCGCTGGGCCGAGCGGCAGGCCGCCGAGGGCGGTACGGACGAGGGGGCGCCCGGTCTCGTCTCCCGTACCGTGGACGCGCTCCTCGGCGTGGCCCTCTAGCTCCTTTTCGTCACTCTCCGTCGTAGCAGCCGACTTCACCGGCCCCGGACTTCTTCATGAAGTTCGGGGCCGGTTCCGTTTTGTCCATGGTCAAATGCTCGGTGCTGCGCTAAAAGCGCTCTATGCAATCATCAACGCGCATCAGATCGGCGGTAGTTGCAGCGCTGCTGGGACTCTTCGCCGTACTCACCGGACCGGGTGCGGCCCGGGCCGCCGGCCCGGCGGAGCCCGCCGGCACGACGGTCGGCGATCTCACCGGCTTCGCGGCCGACGGGGCCGTGTACCGCCTGACGGCGGGGGCGGCGAAGGCCCGGGTCAGCTTCGTCTCCGAGGAGACCTTCCGTATCGAACTCGCCCCCGACGGAACCTTCGAGGACCCGGCCGGCGACGCCATCGTGCTCCCGCAGGGCACCCCGCCGCGCACCCGCTGGAAGGAGCGCGGCGACCGCTACGAGCTGTCCACCCGGAGCGTCACCCTCCGTGTCTACAAGTCGCCTTTGCGGTTCGCCCTGTACCGGGCCGACGGCAGCCAGGTGTGGTCCGAGGCGAAGGGGCTGAGCTGGGACGCCGAGCAGACCACGCAGACCCTGGCGCGCGGCGCCGACGAGCAGTTCTACGGCGCCGGCATGCAGAACGGCCGGGGCAACACCTCGCACCGGGGCAAGACCGTCGAGGTGGGCGTCGACTACAACTGGAACGACGGCGGCCACCCCAACTCGGTGCCGTTCTACCTCTCATCGGCCGGCTACGGCGTCTTCCGCAACACCTTCGCGCCCGGCACCTACGCCTTCGACGACCCGGTGACCACCAGCGAGAAGGAGCGGCGCTTCGACGCCTACTACTTCGCGGGCGACAGCGCCAAGGACGTCATCGGCCAGTACACGCAGCTCACCGGCAAGCCGTTCCTGCCGCCGGTCTACGGCCTGGAGATCGGCGACGCCGACTGCTACCTGCACAACGCCAACCGGGGCGAGCGCCACACCCTGGACGCCCTGAAGGTCTCCGACGGTTACGTGGAGAACGACATGCCCAACGGCTGGATGCTCGTCAACGACGGCTACGGCTGCGGCTACGAGGACCTCGCCGAGACCGCGAAGGGCCTCCAGGACCGGGGCACCCAGCTCGGCCTGTGGACCGAGGACGGCATCGACAAGCTCGGCGACCAGGTCAAGGCCGGGCAGCGCGTCGCGAAGCTGGACGTCGCCTGGGTCGGCTCGGGCTACAAGTTCGCCCTCGACGGCTGCAAGGACGCCTACCAGGGCATCGAGGCCAACAGCGACGCCCGCGGCTTCACGTACGCCCCCGAGAGCTGGGCCGGCGCGCAGCGCTGCGGGGTCCAGTGGTCCGGCGACCAGTACGGCACCTGGGACTACATCCGCTGGCAGATCCCGACCTACGCGGGCGCCACGATGTCCGGCCTCGCCTACACCACGGGCGACGTCGACGGCATCTTCGGCGGCAGCGCCAAGACCTACACCCGTGACCTCCAGTGGAAGATGTTCCTGGGGACCACGATGACCATGGACGGCTGGGCGGCGAGCGACAAGCAGCCCTTCCGCTACGGCGAGCCGTACACCTCCGTCAACCGCGACTACCTCAAGCTCAAGGAGTCGCTGCTGCCCTACCAGTACTCCTACGCCCACGAGGCGACCAAGACCGGCGTCGGCATGGTCCGCCCGCTGGTCCTGGAGTATCCGGACGATCCGAAGGCCGCGACCGACGCCGCGAAGTACGAGTTCATGTCGGGCGAGGACTTCCTCGTCGCCCCGGTCTACGAGGACAGCACCGAGCGCGACGGCATCTACCTGCCGAAGGGCACCTGGACCGACTACTGGACCGGGCGCACCTACCAGGGCCCCGTCACCCTCGACGACTACAGCGCCCCGCTGGACACCCTCCCGCTGTTCGTGAAGGCGGGGGCCAGTGTGCCCATGTGGCCGGGCATCCGCTCGTACACCGACCGCACCGCCGGCTCCCCGCTCGCCTGGGACATCTACCCGCAGGGCCGTTCCTCGTTCACGCTGTACGAGGACGACGGCGTGACCCGCGAGCACCGCGACGGCGCGTACGCCACGCAGACCGCCGACGTCCGCGCACCGGCCCGGGGGTCGGGCGACGTGACCGTGGACATCGGCGCGAGCGAGGGTGCGTACAAGGGCAAGCAGAGCAGCCGCCCGTACGAGTTCACCGTGCACACCGGCTCCGAGCCCAGCGCGGTCCAGCTCAGGGGCAAGCTGCCCCGGCTCCCCTCGGCCGCCGCGTACGCGAAGGCGAAGCAGGGCTGGTTCTACGACCGGGACGACCGGGGTGGCGTGGTGAAGATCAAGACCGCACCGCTGCCCACGGACCGGAAGTTCTCCGTGAAGCTCCAGCACGCCAGCGCGGTCGGTGGCCGCGACGCAGCCGCCACGGCCACCGTCACCGCCCCGCGCGGCCAGGAGGCCGGCGCCGGCGCCCCGAGCACCGTGGGCGTGGACGTCACCGCAGGCAAGGCCGATGTGACGGACGCGTCCGTCACCCTCGACGTCCCCGAGGGCTGGCAGGCCACCCCCGCCGCGCCCGTCGAGCGGATACCGGCGGGCACCACCCGCCGCGTCGAGGTCCGGGTCACCCCGGCGAAGGACGCGAAGGCCGGCGAGGCGCGGCTGACCGCCCTCGCGCGCTACCGGTCGGCGGGCGAGTCCCGCACCGCCGGCGAACGCCTCGCGGTCTCCGTCATGCCGGCGCCGCCCAGCGGTGAGACCTGGGCGAGCGACCTGGAGTGGCTGAACGCGGCCAACGGCTACGGCCCCGCCGAACGCGACCGCAGCAACGGCGAGTCGGGCGCGGCCGACGGACACCCGCTCACGCTGGCCGGGAAGACGTACGAGAAGGGGATCGGCACCCACGCCGACTCCGGCATCGAGGTCTACCTCGGCGGACAGTGCTCCCGGTTCACGGCGGACGCCGGCATCGACGACGAGATCAACGGGTACGGCGAGGTCGCGTTCTCCGTGGAGGCGGACGGCAAGGTGCTGTGGACCTCGCCGAAGGTGACCGGAGCTTCGGCGACCGTACCGGTGGACGTGGCGCTCGACGGGGCACGGCATGTGCGCCTGAAGGTCACGGACACGAACGGGTCCAAGACCGGCGACCACGGCGACTGGGCCGCGGCGCGCTTCGTCTGTTCCTGAACGACCGGCTGTTCTGCATGGCCGTCACACAGCGCGGGAGCCGGGCGGGTTCGCACCCGCCCGGCTCCGTGCCGCGCTCAGTCCTGCGACGACGGAGAGTCGTCGGGGCCGTCGTCGTCCGGCGCGCCGTCACCCGGACGGTCGTTGTCGGCGCCGCCGTCGTCGTCACGGCCGTCGGCCCCGCCGGACGGCGGCCGTACGGGCCCCGGCCGGTCCGGGTCGGACTCCGGCCGGACCGGTCTGGGCGGTCGCGTCCGGCCGCTCGACGTGTCCCGGAGGTACGTCGCGTCGCCGCTCTCCGTGGCGTGCCCGCCGGGCGGCTGGCCCGGGCCCGGGTCGCGGCGCCGCAGATAGCGCTCGAACTCGCGGGCGATCGCCTCGCCGCTCGCCTCGGGCAGCTCGGCGGTGTCCCGCGCCTCCTCCAGCGTCTGCACGTACTCGGCCACTTCGCTGTCCTCGGCGGCCAGTTGGTCGACGCCGACCTGCCAGGCGCGCGCGTCCTCCGGCAGCTCGCCGAGCGGGATGCGCAGCCCGAGCAGGTCCTCAAGACGGTTCAGCAGGGCCAGCGTCGCCTTGGGGTTGGGCGGCTGCGACACATAGTGCGGCACCGCCGCCCACAGGCTCACCGCCGGCACCCCGGCGTGCGTGCACGCCTCCTGGAGGATGCCGACGATGCCGGTCGGGCCCTCGTACCTGGTCTCCTCCAGGTCCATGGTGCGGGCCAGGTCCGGGTCGGACGTCACCCCGCTGACCGGGACCGGGCGGGTGTGGGGGGTGTCGCCGAGCAGCGCGCCGAGCACCACCACCATCTCGACGCCCAGTTCGTGCGCGAACCCCAGGAGTTCGTTGCAGAACGAGCGCCAGCGCATGGACGGCTCGATGCCCCGGACCAGGACGAGGTCGCGGGGCTTGTCCCCGCCGACGCGGACCACGGAGAGCCGGGTCGTCGGCCAGGTGATCTTGCGTACCCCGTTGTCCAGCCACACCGTCGGGCGGTTGACCTGGAAGTCGTAGTAGTCCTCGGCGTCCAGCGCCGCGAACACCTCGCCCTTCCACTCCCGGTCCAGATGCGCGACCGCTGTGGAGGCGGCGTCACCCGCGTCGTTCCACCCCTCGAACGCGGCCACCATGACCGGGTCGATCAGCTCGGGAACGCCCTCGAGCTCGATCACCCCAGCCTCCTTCCGAAGTTCCCTTGCGTACGGGACAACCTTACGGCCTGCGGCCTCCCGGACCGCAGCCCCCGTGCACGACCGGGTGGCGGTGCGGTAAGGCAACCGCGCGCCGATACATCCGAGCTGTCGGCGGAAATTCGCACCTCTCTCTGGACTTGTGGCCTCAGAGGCGGCTATACATCGGATGACCGGAACAGAGGTCCGATGTTATTTCCCCTGGGGGCGCGCATGAGTCAGACCGTCACGGATTTCGAGGTCCACGACATCCGTTTTCCGACCTCGGAACAACTGGACGGCTCGGACGCCATGAACCCCGATCCCGACTACTCGGCCGCCTACGTCGTTCTGCGGACCGACGCCGCCGGCCCGGACGGCGAGCCGGTCGAGGGCCATGGCTTCTGCTTCACCATCGGCCGCGGCAACGAGGTCATGGCCGCCGCGATCGAGGCACTGCGCCCCTATCTGACCGGACGCCCCGTGCCCCGGACGGCCGCCGACCTCGGCGCCCTGTACCGGGACCTCACGCACGACTCGCAACTCCGGTGGCTCGGGCCGGAGAAGGGCGTGATGCACATGGCGGCCGGCGCGGTGGTCAACGCCGCCTGGGACCTGGCGGCCAAGCTGGCGGGCAGACCCGTCTGGGAGTTCCTGGCCGGGATGACCCCGCAGGAGCTGGTCTCCCTCGTGGACTTCCGCTACCTCACCGACGCCCTCACCCCCGACGAGGCGCTGTCCCTCCTGCGCGCCGCCGAACCGGGCCGCGCCGAACGCGCCACCCGGCTGCGCGCCGAGGGCTACCCCGCGTACACCACCTCGCCCGGCTGGCTCGGCTACTCCGACGACAAGCTGGTCCGGCTCGCCAAGCAGGCCGTGGCCGACGGTTTCACCCAGATCAAGCTCAAGGTCGGCGGCCGGGTCGAGGACGACGTCCGCCGCATGGCGCTCGCCCGAGAGGCCGTCGGACCCGGCGTCCGGATCGCCGTCGACGCCAACCAGCGCTGGGACGTCGCCGACGCCGTCGCGTGGATGACCGCCCTCGCTCCGTACGACCCGCACTGGATCGAGGAGCCCACCAGCCCCGACGACGTACTCGGCCACGCGGCCGTCCGCGCCGGACAGCCGGTCAAGGTCGCCACCGGGGAACACGTTGCCAACCGGGTCGTGTTCAAGCAGCTCCTCCAGGCCGGGGCCGTCGACTTCGTCCAGATCGACGCCGCACGGGTCGCCGGCGTCAACGAGAACCTGGCGATCCTGCTGCTCGCCGCCAAGTACGGCGTCCCGGTCTGCCCGCACGCGGGCGGCGTCGGGCTCTGCGAACTCGTCCAGCACCTCTCGATGTTCGACTACGTGGCCGTCTCCGGCACCCGCGAGGACCGGGTCATCGAGTACGTCGACCACCTCCACGAGCACTTCACCGACCCCACCGTCATCGTGAACGGCCGCTACACCGCCCCGGCGTCCCCCGGCTTCTCGGCCAGGATGCGCCCCGAGTCCATCGCCGCACACCGCTACCCGCAGGGCCCCGTCTGGCAGGCCCGGCGCCACGACAAGGAGGAGAGCCGATGACCGGCACACGCGACTTCGAGGGGATGAACGCCCTGGTGACCGGCGGCGCCTCGGGCATCGGGGCCGCCGTCACCGCCCTGCTGCTGGAGCGCGGCGCACAGGTCGCCGTCCTCGACCGGGACACCTCCGGCGCACCCCGGGGCGCCCTCGCCGTCGAGGCCGACGTCACCGACGACGCCGCCGTGCGCGCCGGGGTGGACCGGGCCGCCGCCGAGCTGGGCTCCCTGCACACCCTCGTCTCCAACGCGGGCATCGGCGCCATCGGCACCGTCGAGGACAACGACGACACCGAGTGGGCCCGGGTCCTCGACATCAACGTCCTCGGCATGGTCCGGGCCGCCCGGCACGCCCTGCCGCACCTGCGTCGCGCCGCCGCCGAGCGCCCCGGAGCGGTGTCCATCACCCACACCTGCTCCATCGCCGCGACCGCCGGGCTGCCCCAGCGCGCCCTGTACAGCGCGAGCAAGGGCGCCGTCCTCGCGCTCACCCTCGCCATGGCCGCCGACCACGTCCGCGAGGGCGTCCGCGTCAACTGCGTCAACCCGGGCACCGCCGACACCCCGTGGATCGGCCGCCTGCTCGACCAGGCGGAGGACCCGGCCGCCGAACGGGCCGCCCTCGACGCCCGGCAGCCGCTGGGCCGGCTGGTCTCCGCCGACGAGGTGGCCGCCGCGGTCGTCTACCTCGCGAGCCCCGCCGCGGCCTCCGTGACGGGCACCGCCCTGGCCGTCGACGGCGGGATGCAGGGCCTGCGCCTGCGCCCCGCCGGCAGCTGAACCCGCACCGCCCCCACGCCAACCGGGCTCCGAGCCGCGACCCACAAAGGAACGGGACACCAATGAGAGTGCGCACGACGAGTGCGGCCGCCTGTGCCGTACTGCTGGCCGTCACCGCCCTCGCGGGCTGCAACCGCGAATCGTCGGACAGCGGTGCGGGCGGCGGCAAGGTCGGCATCGACCTGCCGCGCAGCGACAGCGACTTCTGGAACTCCTACCAGAACTACATCAAGAAGAGCGTCAAGGCCGGCGACGTCTCCGCGCTCCCGCTGACCAACTCGCAGAACGACATCGGCAAACTCGTCGCCAACGTCCAGACCTTCACCGACCAGGGCGCCAAGGCCGTCGTGATGGCCCCGCAGGACACCGGCGCGATAGCCGAATCGCTCAACACGCTCAACGAGAAGAAGATCCCCGTCGTCAGCGTCGACACCCGTCCGGACAAGGGCGACATCTACATGGTGGTGCGCGCCGACAACAAGGCGTACGGCACCAACGCCTGCACGTACCTCGGCGAGCAGCTGAAGGGCAAGGGCAAGGTGGTCGAGTTCCAGGGCGACCTGTCCTCCATCAACGGCCGCGACCGCTCGGAGGCGTTCAAGGCGTGCATGGACAAGGACTTCCCCGGCATCGAGGTGTTCGAGCTGGCCACCGACTGGAAGGGCGACGTCGCCTCCGCCAAGCTCCAGTCCACGCTGGCCGCCCACCCCGACATCAACGGCATCTACATGCAGGCCGGCGGTGTCTTCCTCCAGCCCACCCTGGCGCTCCTGGAACAGAAGAAGCTGCTGAAGCCCGCCGGTACGGACGGCCACATCACCATCATCTCCAACGACGGCATCCCCGAGGAGTTCGACGCCATCCGGGCCGGGAAGATCGACGCCACCATCTCCCAGCCCGCCGACCTGTACGCGAAGTACGCCCTGTACTACGCGAAGGCGGCCCTCGACGGCAAGACCTTCGAGGAGGGCCCCACGGACCACGACTCCACCATCATCAAGATCCCCAACGGCTACGAGGACCAGCTCCCCGCGCCCCTGGTGACCAAGGAGAACGTGGACGACCCGAAGCTGTGGGCCAACCAGCTGGAGAAGAAGAGCTAGCCATGGACCAGGCACCACCACCCGCCGTACAGGCGGAAGGCGTCGTCAAGCGCTTCGGGCCGACCGTGGCGCTCGACGGGGTGAAGCTGACCGTGCGGCCCGGCGAGTCCCACGCGCTCGTCGGCCGCAACGGCGCCGGCAAATCGACCCTGGTCGGCGTCCTCACCGGCCTCCACAAGGCGGACGCGGGCACCGTCACCTTCGGCGGCGAACCCGCGCCCGCCTTCGGGGACACCTCGGCCTGGCAGTCCAGGGTCGCCTGCGTCTACCAGAAGTCCATGGTCGTCCCCGACCTCACCGTCGCCGAGAACCTCTTCCTCAACCGGTTCGACGAGAACGCCCGCTGGATCAGCTGGGGCAAGCTGCGCAAGCGGGCCGAGCGGCTGCTCGCCGCGTACGGCGTCGAGGTCGACCCGAGCACCCGGGCGCGCGATCTCGCGGTCGAGCAGCGGCAGTTCGTGGAGATCGCCCGCGCGCTGTCCTTCGGCGCCCGGCTCATCGTCCTGGACGAGCCGACCGCCCAGCTCGACGCCCGGGGCATCGCGCGGCTCTTCGACAAGCTCCGCGAACTCCAGAGCCGGGGGGTGGCGTTCCTCTTCATCTCGCACCACCTCCAGGAGGTGTACGAGCTGTGCACCGCGGTAACCGTCTACCGCGACGCCCGCCACGTCCTGACCGCCCCCGTCGCCGAGGTCGCCAAGGAGGACCTGGTCGCCGCGATGACCGGCGAGCAGGCGGCCGGCGCCACCGCCTGGCACGCGGCCGGGGGCGCCGCGCCCGACCCGTCCGCCGAACCCGTCCTGAGCACCGAACGGCTCACCCTCGCCGGCCGGTTCGAGCCCCTGGACCTCCAGGTGCGCCCCGGCGAGGTGCTGGGCCTGGCCGGGGCGGCGGCGAGCGGGAACACCGCCGTGGGCGAGGTGCTGGCCGGGATGCGCAAGGCGGGCGGCGGCACGGTCCGGGTGCGGGGCAGGGCCGTACGGGCGGGCAGCGTGCCGGACGCGCTGGCCGCCGGCATCGGCTACATCCCCGAGGACCGGCACGACCAGGGCCTCGTCCTGGAGCGCAGCGTCGCGGAGAACGCCACGCTGACGGTCGCCGACCAGCTCGGCCCCTGGGGGACCGTCCTGCCCTCCCGTACCCGGCAGTTCGCCCGGTCCATGATCGACTCGCTCGACATCAAGACCCAGGGCCCCGAACAGCCCGTCTCCGGGCTCTCCGGCGGCAACCAGCAGAAGGTCGTCGTCGCCCGCGCGCTGGCCCGCGACCCCAGTGTGCTCGTGGCGGTCCGGCCCACGGCGGGCGTGGACGTCAAGTCCAAGGACTCGCTCCTCGGAGTCGTACGCCGGGTCGCCGACGCGGGCAACGCGGCCGTCGTCGTCTCGGACGAACTGGACGACCTGCGGGTCTGCGACCGGGTCCTCGCCCTGTTCCACGGGCGGGTCGTCGCAACGTTCGACAGCGGGTGGACCGACGGGGAACTCGTCGCCGCCATGGAAGGTGTGGGGGAGAGGGAATGACCGGCACGGTACGGCCGTCCACGGCCGACGACTTCGACACGGCGCTCAAGGCGGGCCCCGGCGGTGACACCGCGCTCAGCAGACTCAAGCTGATCCGGTGGAGCGACTTCTCGCTGGTACCGGTGATCCTGGTGCTGATGCTGATCGGCTTCATCGTCTCGCCGGTCTTCCTCACCTCCGACAACCTGATCAGCGTCGTCCAGCAGTCCTCCGAGCTGAGCCTGCTCGTCCTCGGCCAGGCGCTGATCCTCATCTGCGGCCGGATGGACCTCTCGCTGGAGTCCACGATCGGCATCGCGCCGGTCGTCGCGATGTGGCTGGTGCTGCCCCCGGACGGCGGCCGCTTCGCCGGCCTCGGGATGTTCCCCGCCTGGTCCGCGGTCCCGCTCTGCCTGCTGGTCGGCCTCGCGGTCGGCGCCGTCAACGGCTTCCTGATCCTGAAGCTCCGGGTCAACGGCTTCATCGCCACGCTCGGCATGCTCACGATGCTGCGCGGCCTCCACATCGGCATCACCGAGGGCAAGTCCATCACCGACGTGCCGGAGTCCTTTCGCTACCTCGGCAAGAGCGAGTGGTTCGGAGTCCCGGCCGCCGTCTGGATCTGCCTGGTCCTCTTCGCGGCCGGCGGTGCCGCCCTCGCCTGGCTGCGCCACGGACGCGCGCTGTACGCGATCGGCGGCAACCCGGAAGCGGCCCGCGCGGCCGGCATCCGCGTCGACCGGGTCACCTGGGTCGTCCTCGCGATCGGCGGCCTGCTCGCGGCCTTCGCCGGCATCCTCTACACCGGCCACTACGGGGCGGTCGCCGCCACCCAGGGCGACGGCTGGATCTTCCAGGTGTTCGCCGCCGCGGTGATCGGCGGCATCAGCCTCAAGGGCGGCCGGGGCACGCTGTTCGGCGCCCTCACCGGCGTACTGACGCTCCAGCTGGTCGTCAACGTCATGACCCTGGGCGGCGTCCCGGCCCTCTGGAACCAGTTCCTGAACGGCGCGATCATCATCGTGGCCCTGGTCATCTCCCGCTTCGCGAGCGGCGAGAAGCAGGACTGAAGCTCTTCTCCCTCAAGCGCCGGACGGGCTCTCTCAGCCCGTCCGGCGCTTGTTTTCAAGCCCCTCCGGCGATTGAGGAGCGGGGTCCGGGGCGGAGCCCCGCAACCTACAGCGTCGACCGCAACCACTGCTCCACGCTCGCCACATGCACCGTGGCCCACGCCCGCGCGGCCTCCGCATCGCGATCCCGCAGCGCCGCCAGAATCGCCCGGTGCTCGTGCAGCGTCCGGCTCACCGCGTCCTCCTGGGTCAGCCCCCGCCACACCCGCGCCCGCGTCGTCGGCCCCGAGAGCCCGTCCAGTAGCGAGCAGAGCACCGAGTTGCCGGACGACTGGACGATGCCCCGGTGGAAGTCCAGGTCGCAGGCGACCAGCTCCTCCACCGAAGGATGCTCGCCCAGTGCGTCGAGCTGCGCGCCGAGCGCGTCCAGCTGGTCCTCCGCGATCCGGCTCGCCGCCATCGCCGTCGCGGCGGGCTCCAGGATCCGGCGCACCGCCAGGAACTCCAGGACGGTGTCGTCCCGGTGGAAGTCCACGACGAAGCTCAGCGCTTCGAGAAGCAGCTGCGGGTCGAGGCTCGTCACATACGTACCGTCGCCCTGGCGGACGTCGAGAATGCGGATCAGCGACAGGGCGCGCACCGCCTCCCGCAGCGAGTTGCGGGAAAGCCCCAGCTCAGAGGCGAGTTCGCTCTCCTTGGGGAGACGATCGCCGGGCCGTAGCGCACCCGAGACGATCATTCCCTTGATCTTCTCGATGGCCTCGTCGGTGACAGCCATGGGCGACCTCCAGACATCCGATGTATCGCCCCATTATGCGGCCACGACGAGGGCCGGTACGACCGTCGGACCGACACACGGTCCGCCCGGCCGCCCGGCCCGTCCCGCTCAGCCGCGCCGCTCGCCGAGCAGCTTCTCCACACCGGCCCGGACCTCGTCCGTCGCCAGGCCCCGGATCGTGAGCGTCGTCCGCCGCCGCAGCACGTCGTCCGCGGTCTCGGCCCACTCGTGGTCCCGGGCGTAGGCGACCTGCGCCCAGACCTCCGGGGCGTCCGGGTGGATCCGCTCGGCCAGCGCCGGGTTCTCGTTGGCCATCCGGGCGATGTCGAAGGCGAGCGAACCGTAGTGCGTGGCCAGATGGCGCGCGGTGTCGGCGGCCATCCGGGGACCGGGCGTCCCGCCGTCCACCAGCAGCCGGTGCGCCACCGCGTTCGGACTGGCGATCCCGGGCAGCGGCAGCTTCCTCGGCAGCCGGGCCATCGGCTCCATGTCCTCCGCCAGCGGGTGCCCGGGCAGCGCGGCCAGCTTGTTCATCACCGTACGGCCGATGTGGCGGAAGGTCGTCCACTTGCCGCCGGCCACCGAGAGCATCCCGCCCCGGCCCTCCGTCACGACCGTCTCGCGCTTGGCCTTCGAGGTGTCGCCGGGCCCGCCGGGCAGCACCCGCAGTCCGGCGAAGGAGTACGTGATCAGGTCCCGGGACAGCTGCTGGTCCCGTACCGAGAACGCGGCCTCGTCCAGGATCTGCGCGGTGTCCTTCTCGGTCACCGCGACATCCGCCGGGTCGCCCTCGTACGCCTCGTCCGTCGTGCCGAGCAGCAGCATGTCCTCCCAGGGCAGGGCGAACGTGATGCGGTACTTGTCGATCGGCGTGGCCAGCGCGGCCTTCCACGGCCGGGTCCGCTTCAGCACCAGGTGGGCGCCCTTGGACAGGCGTATGGAGGGCGCCGCGTTCGGGTCCTCCATCTTCCGCAGGTGGTCCACCCACGGCCCGGTCGCGTTCAGCACCAGCCGGGCGGTCACCCCGAACTCCGTACCGTCCATGGAGTCGCGCAGCTCCGCGCCCGTCACCCGGCCCCGGGTGAACCGCAGCCCGGTCACCGCCGCGTGGTTCAGCACCACCGCGCCCGCGTCGACGGCCGCGCGGACCGTCATCAGCGCCATCCGCGCGTCGTTCATCTGGTCGTCGCCGTACACCGCGACGGCCCGGAGGTTGTCCGTACGCAGCTCCGGCACATCGCGAGCCGCCCGCGCCGGGCTGATCACATGGCCGACACCGTCCCCGAAGGCGGACAGCGCCGAGTACGCGAACACGCCCGCGCCGAGCTTCGCCGCTCCGTGCGGCCCGCCCTTGTAGACCGGCAGGTAGAAGGTGAGCGGGTTGGCCAGGTGCGGGGCGACCTGGCGGGAGACCGCACGGCGCTCGAAGTGGTTCTCCGCGACCAGCTTCACCGCGCCGGTCTGGAGGTAGCGCAGACCGCCGTGCAGCAGCTTGGAGGAGGCGGAGGAGGTGGCGCCGGCGAAGTCACCGGCGTCCACCAGGGCCACCCGCAGTCCGGACTGCGCGGCGTGCCAGGCGGTGGAGATGCCCAGGATGCCGCCGCCGATCACCAGGAGGTCGTACGTCGCCTTGGAGAGCTGCTCCCGGGTCTCGGCACGGCTCGGGAGGGAGCCGGAGGCCGGATGCGTCCCGAGTGCGGGGACGCTCTGCAGGGTGGTCATGTTGTCTACTCCTCGTCGTCCAGCCAGCCCATGGTGCGTTCCACGGCCTTGAGCCAGCTCTTGTACTCGCGGGCGCGGGTGTCCGCGTCCATGCGGGGGGTCCACTCGGCGGCGCGGCGCCAGTTGGCGCGCAGCGCCTCGGTGTCCGGCCAGAAGCCGACGGCCAGGCCGGCGGCGTAGGCGGCGCCGAGGCAGGTGGTCTCGGCGACCATCGGCCGCACCACGGGCGCGTCCAGGAAGTCGGCGAGCGTCTGCATCAGCAGGTTGTTGGAGGTCATGCCGCCGTCCACCTTGAGGGCGGTCAGCTCGACGCCGGAGTCCTTGGTCATGGCGTCGCTGATCTCACGGGTCTGCCAGGCGGTGGCCTCAAGGACGGCGCGGGCGATGTGCGCCTTGGTGACGTAACGGGTGAGACCGGCGATGACACCGCGGGCGTCCGGACGCCAGTACGGGGCGAACAGACCGGAGAACGCGGGCACGAAGTACGCGCCGCCGTTGTCCTCCACCGAGGAGGCCAGGGTCTCGATCTCGGCGGCGGACTGGATCAGCCCCATCTGGTCGCGCATCCACTGGACCAGCGAGCCGGTGACGGCGATCGACCCCTCCAGGGCGTACACCGCCTTCTGGTCGCCGATCCGGTAGCCGACCGTCGTCAGCAGCCCGTTGTAGGAGTTGACGGGCGTCTCACCGGTGTTCATCAGCATGAAGGTGCCGGTGCCGTACGTGGACTTGGCCTCGCCCTCGGAGAAGCAGGTCTGGCCGAACAGCGCCGCCTGCTGGTCGCCCAGCGCGGAGGCCACCGGCACCCCGTCGAGCACGCCGCCCTTGGTGGTGCCGTAGACCTCGGCGGAGGACCGGATCTCGGGCAGTACGGCCGTCGGCACGCCGATGGAGGAGCAGATCTTCTCGTCCCACTGCATGGTGTGCAGGTTCATCAGGAGGGTGCGCGAGGCGTTGGTGACGTCGGTGACGTGGACGCCGCCGTCGGTGCCGCCGGTCAGGTTCCAGATGACCCAGGAGTCCATCGTGCCGAAGAGGATGTCGCCGCGCTCGGCCCGCTCGCGCAGCCCCTCGACGTTGTCGAGCAGCCAGCGCACCTTCGGCCCGGCGAAGTACGAGGCGAGCGGCAGCCCGGTCTCGCGGCGGAACCGGTCCTGGCCGACGTTGCGGCCGAGTTCCCTGCAGAGCGCGTCGGTACGGGTGTCCTGCCAGACGAGGGCGTTGTGGACGGGCTCACCGGTGTGCTTGTCCCACAGCAGGGTGGTCTCGCGCTGGTTGGTGATGCCGATCGCCTTGACGTCGGCGGCGGTGATGCCCGCCTTGGAGATCGCCCCGGCGACGACTTCCTGGACGTTCGCCCAGATCTCGGCCGCGTCATGTTCGACCCAGCCCGGCTTGGGGAAGATCTGCTCGTGCTCCTTCTGGTCGACGGAGACGATCCGCCCGTCCTTGTCGAAGACGATGCAGCGGCTGGAGGTCGTGCCTTGGTCGATGGCCGCGATGAACGGGCCGGTGCCGTGGCTGCCGGTGGTGTGTGCGTCGGTCACGGTGTGCTCCCGGAGGTCTGTGCGGTGTGGTGTGAGGGCCGGTCAGGCGAAGGCGAGGTTGTAGAGGCCGCCCGCGAGTGCGCCGCCGATCAGCGGGCCGACGACGGGGACCCATGCGTAGCCCCAGTCGGAGCCGCCCTTGTTCGGCAGCGGAAGCAGCGCGTGCACGATACGCGGACCGAGGTCGCGGACCGGGTTGATCGCGTAGCCCGTAGGCCCGCCGAGCGACAGGCCGATGCCGACGACGACCAGGGAGGTGATCAGCGCGCCCAGCGTGCCGAGCCCGTCGCCGTCGCCGTTGAGGCCCTGGGTGAGGATGGCGAGCACCAGCACCAGCGTGGCGATGACCTCGGTGAGGACGTTCTGCACGGCGTTGCGGATCTCGGGGCCCGTCGAGAAGACACCGAGGACCGGACCCGCCTCGGGGGCCGCGGCCTGGTCGACCATGCCCTCCTCACCCGAATGGGCGCGCAGGATCTCCGGATCGGTGAGGTGCGCCCGGAACTGCCCGTAGTAGGTCAGCCAGACCAGCACCGCGCCGATCATGGCGCCGAGAAGTTCGGAGGCGAGGTAGAGCGGTACGTCGCTCCACTTCGTTCCGCCCTCGATGGCGAGGCCGATGGTGACGGCCGGGTTGAGATGCGCCCCCGACACGCCGCCGGCGAGATACGCGCCGGTCAGCACCGCGAAGCCCCACCCGAAGGTGATGGCGACCCAGCCGGCGTTCTGCGCCTTCGAGTGCTTGAGCGTGACGGCGGCACAGACACCGCCGCCGAGCAGGATGAGTACGGCGGTACCGATGGTCTCGCCGATGAAGATGTCGGAGCTGGACACCCGCGACTCCTTTGTCCTTCGTCCAGGAAGCCGAACCCCGGGTCCCACCGGTGGTCCGCGCCCTCGTGTGAGGGCTTGGCCGGCCCTTGGCACGGTCACACCCTAACGCGAATATCCGTTAGGTGTTCGACAATGCCGACCGGTGAACGGCAGTGTTTCTCCCGGCGAAGGCAGCGTCAAGAGGGATGTGACGTACGAATCGATCGTTACGACGGAAGCCGATCGATCGTGACGGGGGAAGCCGGCCGGGAGGACGCCCTAGAAGCGCCTGGCGCCCAGGTCCCGCGAGACCGCGCGGGCGCAGTCGCGCACCGCGGCCACCAGCTCCGGGCGCAGCTCGCCGTCCTTGCAGACCCGCTCCACCGCACCCGTGACGGCTATCGCCCCCACCGGCATCCGGCGCCGGTCGTGGATCGGGGCGGCCACCGCGGCGACGCCCTCCCAGGTCTCCTCCACGTCGGACCCCCAGCCCCGGGCCCGTACCCCGTCGAGCACGGCCTCGAACTCGTCCGGGCCGGTGACCGTCCGGGGCGTGAACGGCTGCCGCTCGGTCTCCATGGCCTCGGTGTGCGCCACCGGGTCGTAGGCGGCCAGCACCTTGCCCAGGGCCGTGGAGTGCAGCGGCTGCATGGCGCCCACCTCCAGCACCTGGCGGCTGTCGTCGGGCCGGAAGACGTGGTGGACGATGAGCACGCCCTGCTGGTGCAGTACGCCGAGATGGACGCTCTCGCCGCTGGACCGGGCCAGGTCGTCCGTCCAGACCAGGGCGCGGGCCCGCAGCTCGTGGACGTCGAGATAGCTGTTGCCCAGGCGCAGCAGTTCCGCGCCCAGCTGGTAGCGCCCGGAGGCGCCGTCCTGCTCCACGAAGCCCTCGTGCTGGAGGGTGCGCAGGATGCCGTGCGCGGTGCCCTTGGCCAGGCCCAGTGAGGAGGCGATGTCGGACAGCCCGAGCCGCCGCTCGCCGCCTGCCAGCAGGCGCAGCATCGCGGCCGCCCGCTCCAGCGACTGGATGTTCTTGGCCATCGCGCCGTACTCCTCCACTCGTTCGACAATGCTGAACACTATCGGCCGATGCCGACCCGCGCTCGGCCGCGGGGGAAGTCCGCAGCACCCCACGACACCGGAACCCCCGTCATCAGGATGCCGTCCGGCTCGTGGGACAGAGTGACGGCCCAGGTCGCGGCCCGGCTACCCTGGCCGGGTGCGCCTTCCGCCGAAGACGCAAAGCCGACAGCCGTCGCATCCCAGGGAGTACATCCATGGCCTCGTCGCCGACCCCTTCCGCCGACAGCCGGAACCGAGCCGCAGCCCTCCGCGAGGCGCTCGCCACCCGCGTGGTGGTGGCCGACGGTGCCATGGGCACCATGCTCCAGGCCCAGGACCCCACGCTCGCGGACTTCGAGAACCTCGAGGGCTGCAACGAGATCCTCAACATCACGCGGCCGGACATCGTGCGCTCCGTGCACGAGGCGTACTTCGCCGTCGGCGTCGACTGCGTCGAGACCAACACCTTCGGCGCCAACACGGCGGCCCTCGGCGAGTACGACATCCCCGAGCGCGTCCAGGAGCTCTCCGAGGCCGGCGCGCGCATCGCCCGCGAGGTCGCCGACGAGTACACCGCTTCCTCCGGCGAGCAGCGCTGGGTGCTCGGCTCCATGGGCCCCGGCACCAAGCTGCCGACCCTCGGCCACATCCCGTACGCCACCATCCGCGACGGCTTCCAGGCGAACGCCGAGGGCCTGATCGCCGGCGGCGCCGACGCGCTGATCGTGGAGACGACGCAGGACCTCCTCCAGACCAAGGCCGCCGTCCTCGGCGCCCGCCGCGCCCTCGACGCCCTCGGCAGCGACCTCCCGCTGCTGTGCTCCCTGGCCTTCGAGACGACCGGCACCATGCTCCTGGGCTCCGAGATCGGCGCGGCCCTCACCGCCCTGGAACCCCTCGGCATCGACATGATCGGGCTGAACTGCTCGACCGGTCCGGCCGAGATGAGCGAGCACCTGCGCTACCTCACCCGGCACTCCCGCATCCCGCTGCTCTGCATGCCCAACGCCGGACTGCCGGTCCTCACCAAGGACGGCGCCCACTTCCCGCTCGACGCCGAGGGGCTGGCCGACGCGCAGGAGACGTTCGTCCAGGAGTACGGCCTCTCGCTGGTCGGTGGCTGCTGCGGTACGACCCCGGAGCACCTGCGCCAGGTGGTCGAGCGGGTACGGGGCACGGTCCCGGCCGCCCGCGACCCGCGCCCCGAGCCCGGCGCCGCCTCCCTCTACCAGTCCATCCCCTTCCGCCAGGACACGGCGTACCTGGCGATCGGTGAGCGTACGAACGCCAACGGGTCCAAGAAGTTCCGCGAGGCCATGCTCGAAGGCCGCTGGGACGACTGCGTGGAGATGGCCCGCGACCAGATCCGCGAGGGCGCGCACATGCTCGACCTGTGCGTGGACTACGTGGGCCGCGACGGCGTCGCCGACATGGACGAGCTGGCCGGCCGGTTCGCCACCGCCTCCACCCTGCCGATCGTCCTGGACTCCACGGAGCTGCCCGTGCTCCGGGCCGGTCTGGAGAAGCTGGGCGGCCGCGCGGTCCTCAACTCCGTCAACTACGAGGACGGCGACGGGCCCGAGTCCCGCTTCGCCAAGGTCACCCAGCTGGCCGCGGAGCACGGCGCCGCGCTGATCGCGCTGACCATCGACGAGGAGGGCCAGGCCCGCACCGTCGAGCACAAGGTCGCCGTCGCGGAACGGCTGATCGCCGACCTGACCGGCACCTGGGGCATCCAGGAGTCGGACATCCTCATCGACACCCTGACCTTCACCATCTGCACCGGTCAGGAGGAGTCCCGCAAGGACGGGATCGCCACCATCGAGGCCATCCGGGAGCTGAAGAAGCGCCACCCGGACGTGCAGACCACCCTCGGCCTGTCGAACATCTCCTTCGGCCTGAACCCGGCCGCCCGCGTGGTGCTCAACTCGGTCTTCCTGGACGAGTGCGTGAAGGCGGGCCTGGATTCGGCGATCGT
>NZ_JBEYCQ010000021.1:0-132622 GCF_040632905.1 Streptomyces sp. NPDC016469 | reverse complement strand
GCCCACGCGGGTCCACGGCACGTGCGGGCGTCCGTCGTGCACGAAGTCCGCGTGGATCTCGTCGCAGCCCGTGATCCGTCGGCAGGGGCCGACCGCGGTGTGAGACTTGTGCCATGGACATGGGGCGTGAGTCGCGGTGGGAGAAGGACGCGATGACGGTGGAGATCGTCTTCGCACTGGTGACGGCCACCGTGCTGGGGGCAGCCGTCTTCGCCCTGTCCTTCGCCCTCACCCTCGCCCTCGGTGTCACCGGCCCGGCGCGTGGACACACGTTGACCGGAGGTGCGCTGCTCGGGGCGGCGGCCGGGGTGTCACGCGTGGTCCGGGTGCTGCGCCGGTTCGACGCGCGACGCCGTCAGGGCCACTGAGCCGTTCCGGTCTACGCTCCGGCCTGCAGGCGCAGGCCGGCCAGGGTCAGGTCCAGCGCTGAGCGGAACTGGTCCACGTCGTCGTGGCCGTCGAACTCGTCGACGATCTCGTGGACGAAGGGGTAGTCCTCCGGATCGAGCCCTCGCCAGGCCGTGGCGAACCTGCCGAGATACTCCTCGCGGCCCACGGCCCCCTCAAGGACCTCCTGCGGCGGCTCCTGCCCCATGTCGACGGCGGAACCGACCACGACGCCGACGACCGCGGAGACGGCGTGGAACCGCTGACGCGAGTCGAGCTTCAGACGAAGCGTCTGCCGGCCCAGCTTCTCGTACAGGCGCAGGGAATTGCTCTGCACATCGGTGTTGCGCATGAAGTACGCGCCGAGCCAGGGCCTCTCCACCACCGCGCCGAACAGCGTCACGGCCATCGCGCGCAGGTCGTCGATGGGGTCGTCGCCACTCGGAAGCTTCTCGATCTCGGCGAGCACCGCGCCCATCACATGGTCGGTGGCGCGGTCGAGCAGTTCGTCCTTGCTCGCGACATACCAGTAGATGCTGGCGACGCCGCCGCCCAGGCGCTGCGCGAGCGCGCGGAACGTCAGCGCGGGCGCGCCGGCCTCGTCCAGCAGGGCCACCGCCTCGGTCAGCACGGACTCCATCGAGTGCGAAGCCCGGCGGCGTCCTCCGTCGGACCGGCGCCGCTGCTGTGCCATGGCTGCTTCCTCTCGCTCTTTGCATCTCATCGAACGCTGTTCTATCGTATCGCATCGTACGGCGTTCGATAGCCGAACGGTGTTCGATCGAAAGGACCGCGCCATGACTACCGCCCCACCCGGAAACGGGTCCCGCTCCTATCCCTCGCTGCGCGCGGCGTGGATACCCATGGCCGCCCTGTGTCTGGCCTTCTTCGTCGAGATGGTCGACAACACCTTGTTGTCGATCGCCCTGCCCACGATCGGCCGCGACCTGGGCAGCGGCACCACCGCGTTGCAGTGGGTCACGGGTGCGTACTCGCTGACGTTCGGCGGTCTTCTGCTGACCGCCGGATCGATGGCGGACCGGCTCGGCCGCCGCCGGGTACTGCTCATCGGGCTCACCGCGTTCGGGGCGCTCAGCCTGTGCGTCGCCCTCGTCTCCACCGCGGGTGAGCTGATCACCCTGCGCGCCGCGCTCGGCGTGGCCGCCGCCGCGATGGCTCCGATCACGAACTCCCTGGTCTTCCGCCTGTTCGACGACAAGGCCCTGCGGATGCGCGCGATGACCGTCATGATCATCGTGGGCATGTCCGGCTTCGTCCTCGGCCCGCTGCTCGGCGGTACGGCGCTGGCGCATGTGCGGTGGGAGTGGCTGCTGCTCGTCAACGCCCCGATCGCGCTGATCGCGTGCATCGGCGTCCGGCTCGGCGTACCGGCCGACCGTCCCGAGGACCTGACCAAGGACGCGCTCGACGCGCCGGGCGCGCTGCTGAGCGTCGCCGCCATCGGGCTCGCCTGCTACTCGCTGACCAGCGGCGTCGAGCACGGCTGGCTCTCCGGGATCACCCTGGCGTCGATCGTGGGCGCGGTCGCGGCCGCGTACGCCTTCGTCCGGCACGAGCGGCGCAGCGCCGCGCCCATGCTGGATCTCCGGGTCTTCTCGAACGGCACGGTGCGGGGGGCCACCCTCGCGCAGATCGGGACGTCGATCGCGATGGCCAGTGTGATGTTCGGGCTGATCCTGCACTTCCAGTACGCGTACGGGTGGAGCCCGGTCCGGGCCGGCCTGGCCAACCTGCCCATCATCGTGACGATGCTCATGGCCACCCCGCTGTCCGAGTGGCTCGCGCGCCGCTTCGGCCACCGCATCGCCTGCCTGGTGGGCGCGGCCTGTCTGGCGGGGTCGCTCGCCGGTCTCGCCTGGGGCGTCGAGCACGGGTACGCCGTCATCGCGGTGTGCATGGTGCTCATGACCGTGGGGCTGCGCACCGTGATGACGATCTGCGCCGTGGCCCTCGTGGACGCGATGCCCGGCAACCGCACCTCGATCGCCGCCGCCCTGAACGACACCGCCCAGGAGGTCGGCTCCAGCGTCGGCACCGCGGTCGTCGGCACGCTGATCGCCGCCCTGGTCACCACGTCGCTCCCCGCCGGGGTGTGGAGCGGCGAGCTCGTCGCGTCCTTCTTCCACGGCGAACGGATCACCTATGCGCTGCTCGCCGTCGTCGTCGGCCTGATCGCGGCCGGTGGTGCGCTGAGCCTCACCGACTCCCACAGCGTCGAGGAACACCCCGTCGAGGAACCCGTCTGATGCCCGCTCCGGCAGCTGAGCCCCGTCGGTCCCGGGCTCAGCTGCCGGGCGGCAGCAGGTTTCTGGTGAGGCTGAAGGCGGAAGTCGCGGTCGCGAGGAGGGCGTTGATGCGGCCGAGCACCCGGTTGGCGCGGTCGGTGTCCTGTGCGCCGGCCGCATCCGACAGGTCTTCGGCGTATTCCCGCGCTCTGACCGCCTCCTCGGTCGCGGCGCCCTCCGAGTCCGCTCTGAGTGCGGTCGCCAGCTGGTGGTAGGAGATGCCGGACAGGTCGGCGCTGCTGTCGTGTCCGCTGCTCTGGGCCACGCCATGGGGGCTGTTGACGTTGACGGCAGCGAAGCCGCCCTCCGAGGCCGTTATATGCATCGACTCATCACTGCTCCCTGTCCACATGAAGTGCTTCCGGTACTCGCGCCAGCCCTTGCGGGTGAGCGCGTACGAGCCGAACCTCCAGCCCTCGACGCGCAGGAGTTTGTGTTTGACGGGTTCCGCGAGGACGAGCAGGGCGTCGGCCCGGTTCCAGTTCCGCTCGGCGAAGTAGGGCCCCAGGCGGACCCGGACGCCCAGGCTCGGGGATCTTCGGCAGATCTCCTGAAAGGCCTGCCTCTGGTAGACGTCCAGCCTGTCCGTGCTGATGGACAGGGGCGGGAGCTTCCACCGGTGAGCGAGGGTGCGGAGCTTCAGAAACAGCCCGTACACGGCCGCGACGCACAGCAACAGGAGGAGCGTCTCCACACGGGCTCCTGCTCTACTCGAACCATCAAGGCCCTTTAATTTACGCAGAGTTGACGCCTTCGGGAAGGCCGGTACCGGCCACCGGAGTACGCCCCCGGAGCAGCCTGCTACTGAGGTCCGACGGCCGGGTTGGCTCCCCGGTATGACGCCGTCTGCGCTGCCGCACCCCTACGGTCCGGTCATCGCACCGAACCCGAGAAGGGGCTCCCCATGACCCTCGCACCCGACGCCCTCCCCGCACACCACCTTCTGCTGCCGCGACGGGCGGCCCTGCTGCTGGTCCACGCGCTGCTGGCCCTGCCCGCCACCGTCCTCGCCCTGGTACTGGCCGTAACAGGCAACGCGTCCACCGCCGGACGGCTCCAGCGACGCCTCGCGACCCTCGGCGGGCCGACCGCGTCCCAGGCGGACGCACCCATTCCGCCCGCACCGGACCGCTTCCGCGGGGTCGTCGGCCGGGCCCTCCGCGGCCTCCCGGCGAACATCCTCGCCTTCGCCCTGGCCGCCCCCTCGGTGCTCCTTCTTCTCACCCGAGGCCTGCTTTACCCGCTGGCGACGGCGGGCGAGGACACCTCCCACGCCTGGGGCGGCCCCACCCCGGCGGGCGCCTGGGCAGCCCACTTCGCGATCGCCCTGGCCATGGTCGCGGTGGTGGCGGCCCTCCTCGCCGCCACCCGTCGCCCACACCGTTGGTGACCGCGGGGATCAGCCCCGGCCAGCCCCGCACCGGGCACACGTCATGGGTCCACAGGACCGGGCGGGCATCGGACATGGCGTGCTCGTACGAACGGGGACTGACATCGGGGCCGTGGTCGTGCCAGGGTGTGCGGCATGGACTGGCAGGCCGAGAGCCCGGAACTCTGGACCTTTCTGGGGTCACTGCACCACGGCGAGGTCCTCACCGGCACCGTCGTCGCGATCGAGACGTTCGGGGTCTTCGTCGCACTCGACGAGGGCCCCGGGCATCCCGTATTCCCCGGCGTCGGGTTCCTCACGATCCCCGAGTTGTCGTGGCGGCGCCTCGACGTTCCGGAGGATGTCGTGCGGGTCGGGCAACGCGTCACATGCGCATTCATCGGCTTCGACACCCACAACGCGGAGGCCAGGCTGTCCTTGCGCGCCCTGCAACCCGATCCGCTCGCGGCATTCGCCTACCGCACCGAAGCCGGCCACATACTGCGCGGGACGGTGGATGCGGTGTGTCCCCTCGGCGTATTCGTCGATGTCGGGGACGGGATCGTCGGACTGGTGCCGTTCAGGGAGAATCGCGGTCTGGTGCCGTTCAGGGAGAACCGCGGTCTCGCGGAGGTTCCCGGCCTCCCGTCGGCCGACCGGTCGGACGATTTCGAGGTCGGTGCGGACATCACCATCGTCGTTCTGGACGTCGACCTGTCGCGGAGACGGCTGCTGTTCGCCCGGGCGGACGACAGCAGAGAGGCGAGTGTCGTGCCGCCCGCCCGGAAAGCCGGCCGTCGAGCGTCGGCGTTCGGCCGGCGACGATGAGTTCGCGGGGCGGCGGCGGTCACCACTGGGACACATGCCGATCGTGAAAGGACAGTCCGATGACCAGTCTCATGGTGGACTTCATCATCTCGCTCGACGGATACGCGTCCGCAGAGGGCTGGCCGGGGTTCTGGGGTATGGAGGGGCCCGAGTATCTCGCCTGGATCGACAGTGAGGGCGAGAAGCGGCACGTCAGTCTGATGGGTGCCACGACCTACCGGCTGATGTCCGGGTTCGCCGCCCAGGCCCCCGACGACCCCGGCTTCGCCGAGCTGAACGCCATGCCGAAGGCGGTGTTCTCCTCCACTCTGGAACCGCCTCTCGTCTGGAAGAACACCGAGCTCGTCAGGGGCGACGCCGTCGAGGCCGTGCGGGAGATGAAGAAGAGCGAGACGCGTCCGCTGCGGACGCTCGGCAGTCTCAGCCTGTGCAGGGCGCTGCTCGCGGCCGGTCTCGTGGACCGCTTCCGCGTCGTCGTCTTCCCGGTCATCACCGGTGCCACCGGGCGGGAAAGGATCTTCGACGCGTACCCCGATGTCCGGCTCGATCTGGTCGGGAGCCGCACCTTCGACGGCCGGCTCCAGCTGCTGGAGTACGCCCCCACCGTCCTCGACGCGCCGCCCGGCGCAACCGGCGGGCAGGACGCCGGTGGTGCGGGTCAGGTGTCCTGAGGCCGTACCGGGGCAGTGGTGTCCGCGTCGACGCTGAACGTCTGACCGGCGGCCGGCACACCGACTCCGTGCCAGGTGAACGGGATGCCGTGCGCCGTCTCCAGGTCGGGCCCGTCCATCAGCTGGAAGTGCACATGGGGCTGGGTCGAGTTGCCCGAGTTGCCGCAGCGGGCGAGCAGGCGGCCCGGCTCCACCTCGTCACCCGGGCGGACGCGCAGGGAGCCGCGCTGGACGTGCGCGTACATGGCATACGTTCCGTCGCCCAGGTCGAGGACGATGTGGTTGCCCACGACGCGACGGCTGCCGCCTATCGTCCTGCCCGCCCCCTCGACCAGCCAGAAGTACAGGACCCCGGCGAGCGAGCTGCGGCTCAGGTGATCGCGCTGACTGTCCTCCGCGTGCACGACGGTCGCACCGGCGACCGCGTACAAGGGGGCGCCGAAGGCGGGATAGTCCCGGCTGTGCCGGGCGACGGGCCAGAACCAGACGGGGGCGGGGCGGGCGGGTCCGTCCGCCGGCTCGGCCACGATGTCGATGGCGTAGGTCTGCGCCAGGCTGTGCGTGCCGTGGCTCGGGACCTTGTCGGCGGGGCTGTTGACCGCGGACCAGCGACCGGTCACCGGAGGCGCCACCGCGACGGGTGCCGGGGGCCGCGTCTCGATCCGGTGGCGGGCGGAGCGGGCTGCGATCAGGCCGATCCCCAACGCGCCGACCGCCGGGAGCCAGCTCAACCAGTAGTTGTACGGCAGCTCCGCGAAGAATCCGACGACGATCTGGGCGAAGAAGATCACCCACAGCGCGTACTGGACCTTCGCGGCGATCTTCCATCGGTCCGCGGACATGCTCTCCCCCTTGCACGTAATGGGTGTACGTGATCGGTGTATGTATGCGGTCAGGTCACGGGGCGTGCGGCGGTGAGCACCACGAGAAGTGGCACGACTCGCCCCGCCGGTATCTCGTAGCGGCCGCGCTCCGGGGAGTGCAGCCAGCCCGCGCCCGTCAGCTGACGCAGATGGTGGTAGACCTGGCCGGTCGTCCCGACGCCGTCGAGTCCGGCCAGTTCGGCCGCGGTGCGCAGGCCGGCCAGGACCTCACGCAGCAGCGTCAGCCGTACGGGATGGCCGAGCGCGGCGAACGACGCGGCGGCTTCCGACCAGTCGTCGTCCAGCACCGTCTCGGTCAGCAGCCCGTACTGCCATTCGTAGCGGTGTCCGGTCGGCACGCGCACCGCACCGGTGAACAGCACGGCGCCGTCCGTCTCCTCCGTCACCGGGTGCCGGGCCTTCAGCGCGTCGAGCGCCCAGAAGTCGGACTCCGCCACGGGGGGCGCGGCAGGGGCCCCCTCCACCAGCTCGGCCAGGCGTCGTTCGAGCGCGGTGACCCGCTCCTCCAGATCCATGTTCCGAGATTACGTAATTACGGAGTTACATGCAAGGGTGATTCCGAGCCGGGGCACCACGATCGACGGCTGGATCGCGGCCCCGGGCCGACCCCCATCCGCTCACCGGCTCACTCCGGCTCCACCGCGTCGAGATCGTCGGCGTAGTGCTCGATCGCCCGCCGGTACCGCCGCACACCAGGGTCCTCGCAGGCCGCGGCGAGCGTCTTCAGGAGCAACCCCACCGCCTCGCGGCCCTCGCCGCGGTTGTAGAGCGCCATGGCCAGGAACGCCCGGAGCGCGGGATCCTCCGGGTACGCGTCGAGGCCGCGCCGCAGTGTCCGCGCGGCCTCCTCGTAACGCCCCAGAACCCGGTACGTGCTCCCCAGCCCGAGAAACGCCCCGTACCGGTCCTCGCGGGCCAGGCCCTCCCCCGCCAGCGCCCGCTCATAGAAGGGCACCGCCTCCGCCTCCAGGCCGAGGACGTCGTGCGCCCAGGCGGTCTGGTAGGCGATCACGGCATCGTCCGGAAACCGCCCGGCCAGCTCCAGCAACTGTTCCCGTGCCAGGCCCGCCTCACCCTGCTCCCGCAGCCGCACGGCACGCGCCAGGGCCATCCCTCTCCCACGGTCATCGCTCATGCGGCCCTACGGTGGCACACCCGGATCACGCGAAAAGCACCAGCCGTCCGGCGAACTCGACGCAGAGGTCCAGCACCCGCCAGAGGAGGATGCCGATCACCGGTCGCACCGCCGCGGGCAGCAGGCGGAGGAAGGTCGCCGCCACGACGTACTGCCGGCGCTCACCGCGCCCCCGCACCCCCTCCCCGTGCGCCCCCGCGCCACGCTGTGCGAGTTGCCGCCTGCGTACCGTTACCCGCACCATGGGATTATCGTCCGGGTCGGCTCGTACGGCCTCACCGCCAGGGACGGGATGGGTGCGGCTTATGGCCAGGTACTTCGAGAACGGCGCCGGTGAACTAGTGTCCGACGCGTTGTCCGGCTTCGCCCGTGCGCACGCGGATCTGGTGCGGTACGACGCGGCGGACGGTTTCGTCACCGCCCGGCACACCGCGCCCGCGCGGCGGGTCGGGCTGTTGTCGGGGGGCGGGTCCGGGCACGAGCCGCTGCACGCGGGGTTCGTCGGCGCGGGCATGCTCGATGCGGCCTGCCCGGGGAGGGTGTTCGCCTCGCCGCACAACCGGCAGATCTTCCGGGCCTCGCGCGCCGTGGCGGGCCCCGGGGGCGTGCTGCACATCGTGAAGAACTACACGGGCGACCGGATCAACTTCGGCATCGCGGCCGAGCGCCTCGCCGACGCGGGGATCGCCTGTGCGCGGGTCCTCGTGGACGACGACCTCGCCACCGACTCGGAGGACATCGCCGCCGGACGGCGCGGCACGGGTGCCACGGTGCTGCTGGAGAAGGTCCTGGGCGCCGCCGCCGACACGGGGATGGGGCTCGACGAGCTGGTGGAGCTGGGTACGGGCCTCGCGGGCCGGTGCCGTACGCTCGCCGTCGCCTCGGCCGCGCACCACGCGCCGGCCACCGGCGAGCCCGCGTTCGAACTGCCGCCCGGCGAGCTGGAGTACGGTGTGGGGATCCACGGGGAGCGCGCCGCCCGCACCCGGGAACAGGGCTCCCTGCGCCCGTTGGTGGAGGAGATGACGGAGGCGCTGCTCGACGCGTTGCGGCCCGGGCCCGACGAGTCCGTCGTCGCTCTCGTCAACGGGCTGGGCTCGGTCACCTCGCTCGAACTGTACGCGGTGTTCGGCGAGTTGGGCCGGGTGCTCGACGCCGGAGGGGTGCGGCTCGCGCGCCATCTGGTGGGCGACTACGTGACGGCCCTGGACATGCGGGGGTTCTCCCTCACGCTCATGGTCGCCGACCGGGCCGCCGTGGACTTCTACGACGCCCCCGTGCACACCCCGGCACTGCGGTGGTGACCGGTCAGCTCCCTGCGGGACGAACGTACGAGGAGGGCCCATGACGAGCGACGCTCTGGACGGCACGCGCACCCGTGAGTGGGCGGGGCGCTTCGCGGAGTCGGTCCACGCGACGGAGGCCGAGCTGACGGAGCTGGACCAGCAGGCGGGCGACGGCGACTTCGGCGCCAATCTCACCGCCGGGGTCCGGGCCGCCGGTCCGCTGCTCGACCGGGTGGCGGCGTCGGCGGGCCCCGGTGAGCACCTCGGCGCCCTGGCCACCGCCTTCCTGGACGAGGTCGGCGGGACCAGCGGTCCGCTGTTCGGCCTGTTGTTCCAGGCGTTGAGCCGGGCCGCCGGGTCCGGACCGGAGCTGACCACGGGCGCGCTCGCCGAGGGCGCCGCCGAGGGCCTGGCCGCCATCCGACGCGTCGGGGACGCGTCGCCCGGTGACAAGACGCTGGTCGACGCGCTGTCCCCGGCCGCCGACGCGCTGCGGGCGGCCGGGGACGGGCCGGCCGCCGACGCCCTGGCCGCCGCTGCGGACGAGGCGTGGCGGGGGGTACGGGAGACCGCGTCCCACGCGGCCCGCATGGGACGGGCCAGCTACCTGGGCGAGCGAGCCACCGGCGTACCGGACCCGGGGGCCGTGGGCATGGCGCTGTTCTTCGCGTCCGCGGCGGGCACGGTGCGGACGCTGGCTCCCCACCTCGCCGGTGGCTGAGGCCTGACCGCCGGTCAGGGGCCGAGCAGGCTACGCGCCCAGCTGAGCAGTTCGGGGTCGGCCAGGCTCCTGACCCACAGGTCGGCCTGCTCGCCGTCCGGGTCCGGCGGGCGCGTCCCGATGCCGATCACCCGGAGGCCCGCCCGGCGCGCCGAGTCCATGCCGGTCAGCGAGTCCTCCACGGCCATGGCCTCCTCGGGCGGTACGCCGCAGAGGCGAGCAGCCACCCGGTAGACGTCCGGCTCGGGCTTCGGCCGAACCTCCTCGCCGGCGACCACGACGTGCTGGAAGCAGCCGAGGAGCCCGGCCCGGTCGAGGCACGACTCCACCGTGGACCGGGGGCAGTTGCTGGCCACCGCGAGGGGGCGGTGGCGGGCGGCCAGCCGGACCAGCGAGGCGGCGCCGGGCATGGTGACCGGGTCCTCCTCGACCAGGGCCGTGAAGGTGCTCAGGAGGGTGTCGGCGAAGTCTCCGGCCAGGTCCGGCTTGCCGGTCTCCTGAGCCATCAGGGCGCCGCACTCGATGTAGTGCACGCCTTTCGCACGGTCGGCGAACCCGGCGGGCGGGGTGAGCCCGAAGAGCCGGAAGGTGCTGTTGCGTGCTTCCTGCCAGTGCCTTTCCGTATCCATCAGGGTGCCGTCGCAGTCGAAGACGATGGCGGACGGGGACCAGGAAAGAATGCGATGAGCTGTCATGTAACCGCCGTTCTCGGAGGCTGCGCCGACCGGTGAGGCACGAGGGCGCAGACATGTGCCGCGAGGCACACCTATGGAAGGGAGGAATCGGACGCGGGCGTCGCTCCGTGACCGCGGCGGCCAGGTCGATTCCGCTGGGGCGCCGCGACGGACTTGAGACCCCGAGGATCAGACCGTCCGAAACATCATGACGATTACGTTATTTCGGCGGCCCTGAATTCCGCAATCACCAATTCGAGTGCACCGGAATATGCGGAGAAGCGCCGGCCGACTGCGCCACCCGGGCGATGAATAATAGGATCGTCGCGCGATGCGACTGCACCCCTCACGAAGGGGTGATACGGCCTTTCACGTCGCGGCGCTAGCACGTATGAGCGAAGGTGGAACAAGTGCAGGACAGGGCGCGCGCAACCCGCAGAGTGCTGCTGGAATCGGCGGCACATCTATTCGTAGAACGGGGATATCTGGGCACGAGTGTCAATGACATAAGTGACCACTCGGGAAAGACCACCGGGGCGATCTACTTCCATTACTCCAGCAAGGAAAAGCTCGCGCTTGCCGTCGTCCGCGAGCAGTTCGCCACCTGGCCGCAGCTCGCCGGCACCTACGCCGCGCCCGGCATCCCCCCGCTGGAGAAGCTGGTCGCGCTCAGCTTCCGCGTCGCCCAGTCCCTCAGCGAGGACGTCGTGGCACGGGCCGGCGCGCGGCTCTGGGCGGAGCGCCGCACCATCGGGGCACCCGTGCCGACACCGTTCGGCGCCTGGGCGCTGGCCTGCGCCCGCCTCCTCGCCCAGGCCCGGACCCGGGGCGAACTCGCGAACGGGGTCGAGCCGTCGGCCGCGGCCGTGGCGCTGGTGTGCGGGTTCTACGGGCACTGCACCCTGACCGACGAGATGCCGGGCAGGCGGGGCTGGACGGAGCGGCTCGAGCAGTGGTGGCGAATGGCCCTCACCTCGCTCCAGGCGGACCCCGATCCGGCGGGCCTGCTCGCCCGGGCCCGCGCCCGTATCCCCGCGCAGGCGGAGGCCTCGCGGGCCGGGCGAGCAGTCGCCTCGCCCCTTCGCCGGTGAGGGCATCACAGGCTCCGGCGTCTTGACGAGGAGGAGTCGCACCCGCTGTACCGCGAGTGGCGGGCGCTGCTGGACACCCATCCCGCGCCGCCGGGGGCGGTGGCGCCGCACGGCCGGGTGATGGTCGCGTGGTCGGCCGTCTCCGACTCGGCGCGGCCGGCCTGCCACATCCGGCCCACCCGGCTGCTCTCCCGCCATGACGCGGTGCGGCCGGTCACCCGATACGGTTCCCCGGCCCGGGCACGCGCCGCCGCACTGCTGATGCCGGCGCTGCCGGGCTCCGCGCATCTGTACCCGGGCGAGGAGTTGGGCCTGCCCCCGGCCGAGGTTCCCGTCGACCGCGTCCTCGACCCGCTGTGGGGGCGTTCCGGTCGCACCGAGCGCGGGCGCGACGGGGCGCGGGTGCCGCGGCCGTGGTCCTGATCACCTCGCGCGCGGCGCCCGAGGTGATCCGTGAGGCGGGCGGCACGCCGGTCCGTACCGGGGCCGTGTCCGGCGGCGAGCACGCCACGCACTACTACTGCCGCGACTCCTGGAACGCGGATACGGGATGCCGGCCGCACTCCACGTCCTCGCCGCGCTCAGCGGCCAGGACGTTCCGTTCTCCGCCCTGACCGGTCGGCCCTGCCTCGGCTCAGCGGTCTGGGCGCTGCGCACCACCCGGCGGGAACTGCGCCTCGCGAACCTGGTCGACCTCGCACTGCGGCTCGCCGGGGAGCCCCCGCCTTAGGCTTACGGGCGTGGAGATCACCGTCCGAACCGCCGCCGAGCAGGACCTTCCCGCGCTGCTCGCCCTCTATCGCGAGCTGAACCCCGACGACGCGGCCCTGTCCCGGGAGGCGGCCCGGGAGGTGTGGGCGCGCATCGCGTCGCAGCAGGGGCGGACCGTACTCGTCGCCGAGGCCGGCGGGGTCGTCGTGGGGACCGCCGACAGCATCGTCATGCCCAACCTGACCCGGGGCGGCCGGGGCATCCTCTTCGTGGAGAACGTCGTGGTCGCCGGGGCCGGCCGCCGGCGGGGCGTCGGGCGGCGGCTGCTGGAGGCAGTGGTGGGTCTCGCCGAGAGGTCCGGTTGCTACAAGGTGCAGTTGCTCGCCGCCGATGACGCGTACGTGCACACATTCTACGAGTCGTGCGGCTTCGAGCCGCGGGCCCAGGGGTTCCGGCGCTACCTCGCGCGGGAGGCGTGACGCGTGGCGCTGTTCAGCCGTCGGCGCCGAAGCGGTCCGGGGCGAGCGTCCTGAGCAGGGCGTCGACCACCAGGTCCGTCGAGGCGGCCATGTCCACGGCGCCGGGGGCCAGCAGCCACTGGACCTGGAGGCCGTCCATCACGGCGATGACGGCGTTGGCCGCGTGCTCCACCTTCGCCGTCCCGTCGTCGGGGAGGTCGCACGCCTCGCGGAGGGCGTCGGCGACGAGGCCCCGCAGTCCGTCGTAGCGGTCCCGGAAGTACTCCTGCGCCGGGTGGTCGTCCGTGACGGACTCCGCCGAGAGGACGGCGTACAGGCGGACGATGCCCTCGCGTTCGGCGTTGCGGATCGCCGTGTCGACCAGGTGGCGCAGGAACGCCAGACCCCGCGGGCGGTCCGGGCCCAGCTGCTCGATGTCCGACTGGTCGCGCAGTTCGAGGACGCTGGTGAGCAGGAGCGCCTTGGACCGGAAGTAGTGCAGGACGCCGGCCTGGGTGAGGCCGACCCGGTCGGCGATCTCGGCGAGCGAGGCGTTGTTGTAGCCACGGGCGGCGAAGGTGTCCATCGCGATGTGCAGGATGTCCCGCTGCCGCTGCTGGGCTTCCGGGCTCCTGGGCGTACGGGGCTTCGCCGACCGGCCGGACCTGCCTGCTGAATGGTTGGTCACCGGCACAGCTTAGACCGGCCGTAACACGGGTCAATGGGGGCGTCCGGGCCGCTGACCTGGGGGCGACGGGCGCACGAGGGCCGCCCGCACCAAAGCGCGCACGACTACTTACTAACCACTTAGTGAGTGTGCTTTCATGTCGCCGTCGTCCACGGAGCCGGGCCCCGCCACGGCGTCCGAGGGACGCGCCATGTCCTCCCCCAGGCATGACCGAAGGAGAGCCGCACATGTCCCACGACACTCCCCCGCGCCCCCGGGCGCGCGCCGCAGCCGCGGCCCTGGCGATGGCCGTCGCGGCCGTCGGCCTGGCCGGCAGCGGTACGGCCGCGCAGGCCGCCGACCCCACGGCTCAGGTATGGGTCACCACCCCGGACGGCGCGAAGAAACTGTCCGCCGAGGGCGGCGTCGCCTTCACGGGCTCGCCGCAGAGCGTCGACATCCGTGTCGACGCCACCAGCAAGGGCCAGCGGTTCACCGGGGCGGGCGCCTCGGTCACCGGGGCATCGGCCCACCTCGTCCAGGGCCTGCCGCAGGACAAGCGGAACGCGCTGATGACCTCGCTGTTCTCGTCCGGCGGCGACGGGATCGGGCTCAGTTACCTGCGCCAGCCGCTCGGCAGCAGCGACTTCAACGCCGACAGCAGCCTGTACACGTACGAGGACACCCCCGGCTCCTTCTCCATCGACGGGGACAAGGCCGAGATCATCCCGGTCCTGAAACAGGCCACCTCGGTCAACCCGGCCATCCGCTTCATGGGCACCCCCTGGTCGCCGCCCGCCTGGATGAAGACCAACAACGCGTTGAACGGCGGCAGCCTCAGGCCGGAGAGCTACCAGGCGTACGCCGACTACCTGGTCAAGGCGATCAAGGCGTACGGACAGCAGGGCATCACGCTGACCGACCTCACCGTGCAGAACGAACCCGAGTTCGCCGCGAGTTACCCGTCGATGACCATGACGGCGTCCCAGCAGGCGGACTTCTTCAAGGTGCTCGACCGTACGCTGACGGCGGCGAACCTGCCGACGAACCTGCTGGCCTTCGACCACAACTGGGACCACCCCAACTACCCCTTGGAGGTGTTCAACGGGACCCCGGGCATGAGCCGGGTGATCGGCGCCGCCTTCCACTGCTACGGCGGCAACCCGTCCGCCCAGCAGCAGGTCGTCGACGCCGGGAAGCGGGTGTTCTTCACCGAGTGCTCCGGTACGGAGAGCGCCGACCGGTCCACCACGTTCGCCGACACCCTCAAGTGGCACGCCGAGAACCTCGTCGTGCAGAACATGCGCAACGGAGGCGAGACCGTCATCGACTGGAACCTCGCCCTGGACCAGAACGGCGGCCCTCACCAGGGTGGCTGCTCGGACCGCTGCAACGGTGTCGTGGAGATCGCGAACGGCAATGTGACGCGTAACGCCGAGTACTACGTGCTGGGTCAGCTCGCCAAGTTCGTCAAGCCCGGCGCCACCCGCATCGGCTCGACCAGCCAGGGAAGCGGCGGGGTCGAGAACGTCGCCTTCCAGAACCCGGACGGCACCCGGGCCGCGTACGTCGTCAACTCGGCCGCGAGCGCGCAGAAGTTCTCGCTGACCGACAACGGCAGGTCGCTGGTCTACACGCTGCCCGCGGGCGCGGTCGCCACCTTCGTGTGGAACGGCTCCGACGGCGGCACCACGGAGCCGCCCACGGGCTCCATCGACCCGTCCGCCTGGTACCGGGTGAAGAACGCCAACAGCGGTGCCTGCCTGGACGCCGCCGACTGGGGCACCGCCGACGGGACCGCGATCCAGCAGTGGAGCTGCACCACCGGTGCCAACCAGAGCTGGCAGTTCCGGTCCGCGGGTGACGGGAGCTTCCAGGTCGTCAACCGGCACAACGGCAAGGTCTGGGACGTCGACGGCGGGCCCGGCGCGACCGCCTCCGGCACTCGCGTGCACCTGTGGTCGTACGTGGGCGGCAGCAACCAGCAGTGGCGGGCGGAGCCGTCCGGCGCGGCCGGCCGCTACCGCTTCGTCGCCCGCAACAGCGGCAAGTGCCTGGCCGTGGACGGTGGTTCCACCGCGAACGGGGCACACCTCTCGCAGCAGCCGTGCGACGGATCACCGGCGCAGACGTTCTCCCTGGAGAGCTGAGCGTCCTTGGCCCTGCGCCCCCGCGAGCGGTCCGCTCGCGGGGGCGTCACGCGTACACCGCCGGGCTCAGCCCAGACCGCGATGGGCGTCCCAGAGCGTGCCGGCGCGGCTCGCCCCCTCGGCGATCAGGTCCGCCAGTTCGGGCCGGTCGGGCACCGGGAACGAAACGTAGGCGCCCCGTCCGCCCTCCACCGGCCGGCCGTACGCCTTCGCGGCGAGGCGGCCGTCGGGGAGGAGCCGGATGTTGAGGGTGGTGAGTAGGAACTCCGTCCCGCGCCGGGTGTCGGTCCAGCGGAGCTCCGCCGGAATCGTGATGTTGACCGCCAACGCGCTCACTTCGAGGTCACTGCTCATCGACGCATGATCCCACGGTGCTCCCCTGCGCCGGGGCGTGCGGCGCATTGCGGTGGGGCACCGTGCTCCCAGGGGGGCCCGCGCGCCCTACCGGGGCCCGTGGGCGGCGGAAATGATGAGCACACCGCAGGTCGACCTGGTGATCCGCACCCCTGCGCGGAAGGAGCCCATCGTGTTGCTTCTCATCTCCCCGGACAGCGTCGAGGAAGCCGTCGACTGTGCGAAGGCGGCGGAGTATCTCGACATCGTTGACGTGAAGAAGCCCGACGAGGGGTCGCTCGGCGCCAACTTCCCCTGGGTCATCAGGGAGATCCGGGAGGCTGTCCCGGCCGGCAAGCCGGTGTCCGCGACCGTGGGCGATGTTCCGTACAAGCCCGGCACGGTGGCCCAGGCGGCGCTGGGGGCCGTCGTCTCGGGTGCCACGTACATCAAGGTCGGGCTCTACGGGTGCACGACGCCCGACCAGGGGATCGAGGTGATGCGGGCGGTCGTGCGGGCGGTGAAGGACTACCGTCCCGAGGCGCTGGTCGTCGCGTCGGGTTATGCCGACGCGCATCGCATCGGGTGCGTCAACCCGCTCGCGCTACCCGACATCGCGGCCCGCTCCGGTGCCGACGCGGCCATGCTCGACACGGCGATCAAGGACGGGTCGCGGCTGTTCGACCACGTGCCGCCGGACGTCTGCGCCGAGTTCGTCGGTCTCGCCCACGCCTCCGGGCTGCTCGCGGCCCTCGCGGGCAGCGTCAAACAGGCGGACCTCGCCACGCTGACCCGTATCGGCACGGACATCGTGGGCGTACGCGGGGCGGTCTGCGAGGGCGGTGACCGCAACGCAGGAAGGATTCAGCCGCATCTGGTGGCCGCGTTCCGGGCGGAGATGGACCGGCACGCCCGGGAGCTCGCGGCCGGCGTCACCATCGTGGGCTGACCGCCGGGATGCGGACTTCTGACGAGGTGGGGCGCGGAACCCGGGACGCCTGGTTCCCCGTGGCCGACCCGGCCACCGGGGAGACCTGTGGGGAGGCCCCCGACATGCGGCCGGACGAGCTGGACGCGGTGATCGGCCGGGCCCACCGGGCCTGGTCCGGGTGGCGGGCCGACGCCGGCGCCCGGACGCACGCGCTGCTCGGCGCGGCCGACGCCGTGGAAGCGGCCGGTGACGACCTGGCGCGGCTGCTCACCCGGGAGCAGGGCAAGCCGCTGGCCGAGTCCCGCGCGGAGGTCGCCCGCACGGCGGCCCGGCTGCGGTACTTCGCGGACCTGGCCCCGAGGACGCGGCGGATCAGCGACGGGCGGCCCGTGCGCAGCGAGGTCCGCTGGCGTCCCGTCGGGCCGGTCGCCGCGATCGTGCCGTGGAACTTCCCGCTGCAACTGGCGGCGGCGAAGTTCGCGCCCGCGCTCGCGGCGGGCAACACCATGGTCCTCAAACCGTCGCCGTACACCCCGCTGGCCACCCGGCTGCTGGGGTCCGTCCTGGCGGCCGCCCTGCCCGAGGACGTGCTGACCGTCGTCACCGGACGCGAACCCCTCGGTGCGCGGCTGGCTTCGCATCCGGGCATCCGGCACGTCACGTTCACCGGTTCCGTGCCCACCGGGCGGGCGGTCGCCGAGGGCGCGGCGGCCTCCCTCGCCCGGGTCACCCTGGAACTGGGCGGCAACGACGCGGCCGTCCTGCTGGACGACGTCGATGTGGAGGGGGTCGCGGACCGGTTGTTCTGGGCCGCGTTCCGCAACTGCGGGCAGGTCTGCATGGCCGTCAAGCGCGTGTACGCCCCCGCCCGGTTGCACGCGGAGGTGGTCGAGGCGCTGGCCCAGCGCGCCAAGTCCGTCACGGTGGGCAGCGGCCTCGACCCGGACACCCGCATCGGTCCGGTCAACAACGCCCCGCAGCTGGCCCGGGTGACGGAGCTCACCGAGCGGGCCCTGGCCGACGGCGCCCGGGCCGCGGCCGGCGGGCACCGGCCGGCCGGGCCCGGCCACTTCTTCGCCCCGACGGTCCTCACCGACGTACCGCCCGAGAGCGCGGTGGTGACGGAGGAGCAGTTCGGGCCGGTCCTGCCGGTGCTGCCGTACGGGAGCGTCGACGAGGCGGTCGACGCGGCCAACGGCACCGGCTTCGGGCTCGGCGGCTCCGTCTGGGGCACCGATCTCGACCGGGCGGAGGCGGTGGCGGACCGGCTGGAATGCGGGACGGCCTGGATCAACCATCACGCCGAGCTGTCCCTCGCCCAGCCCTTCGCCGGGATCAAGGACAGCGGGGTCGGCGTCGCGGGCGGGCCGTGGGGGCTGTACGGGAACCTGCGGCCGTTCGTCGTGCACCGCCCGGAGGAACCATGAGCAGGAGATTCCGGGCGGCGGTGCTGCGCTCGTACGAGGATCCGTTCGCGGTCGAGGACGTCGTCCTGCACACCGAGCCCGCCGCCGGTGAGCTGCTGGTGGAGATCGCGGGCGCCGGGATGTGCCGGACCGACCTGGCGGTGCGCCGGTCGGCCGGACGCAGCCCGCTGCCGGCGGTCCTCGGCCACGAGGGGGCCGGGGTCGTCGTGGGCGCGGGTGGCGGCCCCGGCACGGAGATCGGGCCCGGCGACCACGTGGTGCTGAGCTTCGACTCCTGCGGGCACTGCCGGAACTGCCGGGGCGCGGCCCCCGCGTACTGCGACTCCTTCGCCTCGCTCAACCTCTTCGGCGGGCGTGCGCAGGAGCCGCCCCGGCTCGGCGACGCGGCCGGGAAGGCCCTGGCGCCCCGGTGGTTCGGCCAGTCCTCGTTCGCGGAGTACGCGCTCGTGTCCGCCCGCAACGCCGTCCGCGTCGACCCCGCGCTCCCCGTCGAACTGCTCGGCCCGCTGGGCTGCGGCTTCCTCACCGGGGCCGGGGCGGTGCTGAACACCTTCCGCGCCAGTCCCGCCGACCCGCTGGTGGTCCTCGGCGCCGGGGCGGTGGGTCTCGCCGCGGTCATGGCGGCGGGGGCGGCCGGGGTGCCGGTCGTGGCGGTGGACCGGCACACGCGGCGGCTGGAGCTCGCCGAGCGGTTCGGCGCGGTGGCACTGCCCGCCGACGCGGCCGGGCTGCCGGAGCGCATCCGCCGGCTGACGGACGGCGGCGCGCGGTACGCGCTGGACACGACGGCGTCGCCCGCGCTGATCAACGACGCGCTCCGGGCGCTGCGCCCGACCGGGACGCTGGGGCTGGTGGCCCGGCTGCACACCGCCCTGCCGCTGGAGCCGGGCACGCTGGACCGGGGCCGGAGCGTCCGCCACATCTGCGAGGGGGACGCGGTGCCGGGGCTGCTGATCCCCGTACTGACGGAGCTGTGGCGGGCCGGGCGCTTCCCCTTCGACCAGCTGATCCGTACCTACCCCCTGGCCCACATCAACGAGGCCGAACGCGACTGCGACGCGGGCCGGGTGGTCAAACCCGTCCTGCTCCCGGAGGGAAGAAGCCGATGAACGAGGCATGCGGTACAACGTCCCAGGACCTGGCGGCGGAAGGCGTGGACGGGGGTGTGGGGCTGACCGCTCTGCTGGTCGCCGCCGCCCGTGCCATCGAGACCCGACGCCGTGACAGCCTGGCCCGTGACGTCTACGCCGAGCACTTCGTGCGGGCCGCGCCGGCGTGCGCCGACTGGCCCGTGCGCATCGAGCAGGTGCCCGACGGGGACGAGAACGCGTTGTGGGGCCGCTTCGCCCGCTACTTCGGGCTGCGGACCCGGGTCCTGGACGACTTCGTCGTACGGTCGGTGCTCACGGGCGCCCGCCAAGTGGTGCTCCTGGGTGCCGGGTTGGACACCCGGGCGTTCCGGCTGGACTGGCCGTCGGACTGTGTGTTCTTCGAGGTCGACCGGGCGGGCGTGCTGGCCTTCAAGCACCAGGTGCTGACGGACCTGTCGGCCGCGCCGAGGGTGAAACGCGTGCTGGTCCCGGTCGACCTGCGCGACGACTGGGTCACTGCGCTGACCGCTTCGGGCTTCGACGCGGCGGCGCCGAGCATCTGGCTGGCGGAGGGGTTGCTGTTCTACCTGCCGGGCCCTGCCGAGACGTATCTCGTGGACACCGTGGACCTGCTGGCCGCCGAGGGCAGCGCCCTGGCCTTCGAGGCGAAGCTGGAGGCGGACCTCCTGGCGTACCGCGACAGCGCGATCTACACGGCGACGCGCGAACAGATCGGCATCGACCTGCTCGGCCTCTTCGACAAGGGCCCGCGCCCCGACTCGGCGGGCCGGCTGGCCGCGCGGGGCTGGTCCGCCTCGACGCACACGCCTTTCGAGTTCACCCGGCGCCACGGGCGCGGCCCGCTGCCGGAGCCGAACGACGCGCTGGAGGGAAACCGGTGGGTGTTCGCGTACCGGCGCAGGTGGTGATGGCCGCCGTCGCTACGGCAACGCGCGGGTGAGCCAGACGACTTCGCCGTTCTCCTCCATGGAGAGGTGGTCCCGTACGAAGTCGAGCTTCTCCAGGACCCGGAGCGAGGGCGCGTTCCATGTGCCCACGGTCGACCAGAGCCGCCGCCGCCCGGTCGTGGCGGCGGCAGCGACCACGGCGCGGGCGGCCTCGGTGGCGTAACCCCGGTTGTGCGCACGCCGGAACAGCTCGTAGGCGATCTCGGGCTCCTCCAGGGTGGAGCGGCCGATGATCAGTCCGCAGTACCCGATGAAGTCGCCCTCGTCGCGGCGCTGGATGGGCAGGAGTGCGATGCCGGTGTTCTCCGTGCCGGCGAGCAGACCGGCGATGCCCTTGCGGGCGCGCTCCACCGTGTAGGTCTCCTCGCCGCGTTCGGAGAGGAGTTCGCTGAACCGGGGTGCGTCGGTCCCGGCCCAGGGCCGCAGGATCAGCCGCTCGGTCTCCAGGTGGTACGGCATGGTCGCGTAGGTCGGCATGGACCTACTCTGCCGCACGGCCACGGGCCGCCTTCCACCGAGGTCAGGTCTCCGGTGCGGAGGCGAGCCGCAGCGCGCGGCCGGTCGGCGATGCGGCGTCACCCAGCAGGGCGGCGGGGGTGCCGGTGAAGACCACCCGGCCGCCGTCGTTGCCGGCGCCGGGCCCGATGTCGATGACGTGGTCGGCGCGGGCGATGACGCGGAGGTTGTGCTCGACCACGACGAGCGTGGCACCGGCCCCCAGGAGGTCGTCGAAGAGCACGTTGATCCGGTCCACGTCGCTGGGGTGCAGTCCGGTGGTCGGCTCGTCCAGGACGATCCGCTCGCCGGCCATGTCGTCCACGCCGTTGAGGTGGCGCGCGAGGAGCAGGCGCTGCTTCTCCCCGCCGGAGAGGGTGTCGAGGGACTGGCCGACGGCGATGTAGCCGAGGCCCACGCGTCGCTGCCAGGACATCGCCGCGACGATCTCGGGGTCATCGGGGAACTGGTCCGCGAGTTCGTGTGCGGCCATGGAGAGCACGTCGGCGATGGTCCTGCCGCGGACCGTGACGGCGAGGGCGGTGTCGTTGAAGCGCCGGCCCCCGCAGACGTCGCACGGCGTGGAGACGTCGTCCAGGAACGCCAGCTCGGTGGTGAGGTGGCCCTTGCCCCGGCAGGCCGGGCACGCGCCCTTGGAGTTGAAGCTGAACCAGGACGGGTCCAGGTCCGACGCCCGCGCGAACGCGCCCCTGACGTGGTCGGCCACGCCGAGGATGGACAGCGAGGTGGACCGCTGCCCGCCGCGCAGGGGGTCCTGGCCCACGACGGTGAACTCGGGGTGCTGGAAGGGCAGTTCCCGGGTGGCGAATGAGCTCTTGCCGGAGCCGGCGACTCCGGTGACGGCGGTGAGGACGCCGAGCGGGATTTCGGCGTCGAAACCCGTCAGGTTGTTGGCCCGGGCCTTCCGGACGACGACGGAGCCCTGCCACGGGCGGGCGGTCGTCGCGATCTCCAGCGGTGTCCCGAGCAGCCGCCCGGTCACCGTCCCGCTCGCGCGGAGGGCGTCGGGCGTGCCCTCGAACTCGATGCGCCCGCCGTCGCTCCCGGCGCCCGGGCCGACGTCGATGACGTGGTCCGCGATGCCGATCATCTGCCGGTGGTGCTCGACCACCAGCACGGTGTTGCCCGAGTCCCGCAGCCGGAGCAGCAGATGGGTGAGGAGGTGTACGTCCACGGGGTGCAGGCCGACCGAGGGCTCGTCGAACACATAGGTGACGTCGGTGAGGGCGCTGCCCAGGTGCCGGACGATCTTCACGCGCTGGGCCTCGCCGCCGGAGAGGGTGGAGGAGGCCCGGTCCAGGGAGAGGTAGCCCAGGCCGACGGAGCGGAGGGCGTCGAGCGTGGCGCGGATGCCGTCGAGCGCGGGTTCGACGCGCGGGTCGTGGGTGTCCTCCAGCAGCTCTCGTAACCGGGTGACCGACATGGCCGACCAGTCCGCGAGGGAACGGCCGTCGATCAGGCTGGACCTGGCCGCCTCGTTGAGCCGGGTGCCGTGGCACTCCGGGCAGGTGTGGCGGGTGGTGATGCGGTCCAGCTCCTCGCGGACCTGTGGCGAGATCTTCGTCGGGTGGTTCTTGACGAAGGTGTCGCGTACACGGGTGACGACCCCGTCGAACCGGGCGGTCTTCGGGAACTCCGGGTCCGGGTTCGGCGGTTTCAGCTGCTCGGCGTGGAGGAAGAGGTCCATCTCCTCGTCCGTGTAGTCCTTCAGCGGCTTGTCCCGGTCGAACAGACCGCAGTACGCGAACCGCTTCCACCGGTATCCGCCCCGCCGGAACAGGCTGAACCGGACGGGTCCCTCGTCGATGGACTTCTGCGGGTCGATGAGTTCGGCGGGGTCGATGTCGACCACGGTGCCGATGCCCTCGCACTCCGGGCACATCCCGGTCGGGTCGTTGAACGAGTACGCGGGCGTGTAGCCGGCGGAGGGTTCACCGATGCGTGAGAACACGAGCCGCATCAGCGGTGCGACATCGCAGGCGGTGGCCACCACCGACCGGGCGTTCCCGGTGAAGCGGCGCTGGTCGATGAGTGCGGTGAAGGTGAGCCCGTCCATCGACTGGACCTCGGGCGCGGGCAGTTGCGGCAGCCGGTTGCGTACGAACGTCGGGTAGGCGTCGTTGACCAGCCGCTGGGCCTCGGCCGCGATCGTGTCCAGCACCAGCGACGACTTGCCCGAGCCGGACACGCCCGTGACGACGGTGAGCGCCTTCTTGGGCACCTCTACGGTGATGTCCTTGAGGTTGTTCGTCGCCGCGCCGACCACGCGGATCACCCCGGCCGCATGCGCATCGCTCATCAGGGGAGCGTACCCAGCCGCCTGTGCCCTCATGGGTGAGGGCGCCCGGCATTTCGCGTACCGGGCGCCCCGGAAGGTCAGCCCGCGGCGGCGTTGAGCAGGTCGAGCGCGCTCTGCTGGCAGCCGTAGTCGGTGGTTCCGCCGCCGCCGTTCCAGTGCGGGCCGTACTGGTCGAGGGCGTTGCGGTCCCGGTCGTGGGCGCTGTCCGCCCAGCGGTCGAGCGGCACGGCGTACGGGTGGTCGGAGAGCGCGCGGTCGAGGGTGCCGAGTCCGCGCACATAGGCGCCCTTGAAGCTGGGGCCGTCTCCGGTGCAGCCGTCGCCCTCGCCGGGTTCGCGCAGGACGCCGTCCGTCTGGAGCCGGACGGTGGACGCGTCGGCCAGACCGCGCGCGGTCGTCAGGAGACCCTGGTCGCCGGTGGCCCGGTGCAGTTCGGTGAGCGCGCCCAGGATGACGCCCTGGTTGTAGGTCCAGGTGGGCTGGCCGTTGTTGGCGCAGTTGCCGTCCAGCCCATCGTTGATCATGCGGTCACCGTTGATCATGCCGCTGCGCCGGAACCAGTCCCACTCGTTCTTCGCCCGCTCCAGGTAGACGGTGTCGCCGGGGATGCGGTTGTGCAGGGCCGCGGTGAGGCCGAGGAAGAGTTCGTTGGTGATGGCGTTCTTGTAGTTGCCTCCGGTGTTCCACCGGACCCCGCCGCCGCAGGTGCCGTTCCAGTTGGCGAACATGTGGTCCGCGTCGGCCCGTGCGGTGTCGAGGTAGCGGCTCTCCCCCGTCAGGTCGTACGCGGCGATCCAGGCGAGGCCCCACCATCCGGTGTCGTCCAGGTATTCGTTGCGGAACCGGCCGCCCTGGGCGTTGATGTTCTTCTCGTACGTGTCGGAGATGGCGTACCGGTAGCTGCCCATGCCGCTGATCCGGATGTTGCCGATGACGGCGGTCAGCGCGTTGGCGGCCGTCCACCAGCCGTTGCCGCCGAAGAGTTTGGTGTTCCGGTCGTACGACATCATCAGGGCGGTCGCGGCGGCGGTGCTCCTGCTGCCCGCGTTCCAGGTGGTGCGGGCCCAGGGGGTGCACGCGATGGCGCCACCGCCCGCCGGTTGCCCGCAGGCGCGGAGGGCTCCGACACCCTGTGTGTTCCAGTCGTCCACGTTGTACATCTGGGTGCGCCAGCCCCGGCCCCCGGACGGCACGGCGGTGTCACCCAGCTTGCTGCCCGACGCCCAGGTCCTGCCGCCGTCCATGGACCGGTCCAGCCAGACGCGGTCACCCGCCCCGCCGTTGTCGAGGGAGCCCCAGCCCATCGCGTCGGTGTCGTCGAAGTGGAGGGCGATCGTGCGGGAGCCGACGGTGGCGGTGACAGGGGTCCGGTCCTGAGGGCTGAGCGCCGGGTCCCGCGCGTCGCAGTACGTGTTGCACACCGCCGCCTCCGGGGCAGCGGCGGCGGGCACGGCGCCGACGAGAAGCGTGGACAACGTTGTCAGGACGGCACCGACGAGGGCCGCCCGGGGGCGCGCAGGCTTCATGAAGGACTCCCGGAACGAGTGGGGGCGGCGGAGGGCACTCCGCCGAGGCTCAGGAGAACGCTCTCCGACGCTAGCGAAGCGCCATGGGCACGTCAACACTTCGGGCCTCCTGCCCCGGCCGCGGGCGCGCTCGGGGCAGGATCGAGCCGGCATGGCCGCCGTCGACGCGGAGGGCGCCGCCCGTGGTGGCGGCCGGATGCGGGCGGGGCCGCAAAGGGCAGCGGTCCCGTCAGCCCGACACGTGCAGCCCGAAACCCGTACGGCCCACCGGTTCCAGGCCCTCCTTCAGGTGCAGGGAGGGGATCTCGTAGTCGCCGAAGTTCTGGCGGCGGTACGGGATCGGGGCGGTCGACTCCAGCGTGAGCAGGCGTTCCTGCCATGCCTTGGCCGCTTCCGGGTAGTCCGTGGCGGTCATCCGGTCGGTGCCGTACAGGACGAACGGCGGAAGGACCTCCAGGCCGGGGTAGTGGAGGATGCCGTGCTGGATCGGGAACAGCAGGTCGTCGATGGGGCCGTTGATGCCTCGGGGCGAGTAGTGGGATTCCAGGCCGCCGACGGTCACCGAGAGGAGGGCGCGGCGGCCCGCGAGCGTGCCCTCGCCGTAGCGCTCGCCGTACTTGGTGTCGCTGTGCTCGCCGACGCCGTACGCGAAGTGGTACGTGAACACGCGGTCCACCCAGCCCTTGAGGATCGCCGGCATCGTGTACCACCACAGGGGGAACTGGAAGATGACGGTGTCCGCCCACAGCAGCTTCTCCTGTTCGGCGCGCACGTCCGGGGTGAGCGTGCCGGCATCGAAGGCGCGGCCGGAGTCGCGGGCCGGCTTGAGCGGGTCCGAGGCGTCGGGCCCGTAGTCCGCCGCGTCGACGGTGGTCTTCCAGTTCATCGCGTACAGGTCGCTCACCCGCACCTCGTGCCCGGCGGTCTCCAGGGTCGAGACCGCGAGGTCCTTGAGCGAGCCGTTGAGGGACTTCGGCTCGGGGTGGGCGTGGACGATGAGCGTCTTCATGGGAACCGCACTCCTTCGGATCGGATGGGTTCGATCCTGGACGCCCGGGCGCCCGGTGTTCAGGGGCGCCGCTTCCGTCGGACGGGACTTCCTGGTAACGGCAGGGCCACCCTTGTGCGGGACGGGCGTGGCCATACTGGGAGCATGGACGATCTCGCGGGATTCCTGCGGACCCGGCGCTCCCGGGTCGACCCGGCCTCGGCCGGCATCTCCGCCGACAGCCGTCGCCGGGTCGCCGGACTGCGCCGCGAGGAAGTCGCGCACCTGTCCGGAGTGAGCGTCGACTACTACGTACGCCTGGAGCAGGGGCGCGCGACCCAGCCCTCGGAGCAGGTCCTGGACGCGCTCGCCCGTGTCCTCGGCCTGGACGAGACCGAGCGCGAGCACCTCGACCGGCTCGCCCGCCAGCGGCGCCGGCGCGCGAAGATGCCCGGCGGGCGGGTGCGGCCGGAGCTGCTGCGCGTGCTCGGCCTGGTCACCGACGCACCCGCGCTGCTCATTGACCACCGCATGGACGTCCTCGCGGGCAACCGCCTGGCCCGGCTGCTGTACGGCCGGCCCCTGCCGGGCATGAACACCGCCCGGCACCTCTTCCTGGAGGAGACCGAGCGGGGTCTGTACGCGGAGTGGGAGCAGTGCACCCTGGACGCGGTCGGCCACCTGCGGCTGGCCGCCGGAAAGTATCCGGACGACGCGCGGCTGGCCTCGCTCATCGGGGAGCTGTCGATGGGCAGCGACCGTTTCCGCCGGCTGTGGGCCCGCGCGGACGTGCGCGCACGTACGCATGGGCGCAAGGTGTACCGGCACCCGCTCGTCGGCGTGTTGGAGCTGCACCAGGAGAACTTCAACCTGGCGGACGCGTCGGGCCGGGAGATGGTGGTGCTGTCGGCGGCCCCCGGCAGCCCGGCGGAGGACGGGCTGCGGCTGCTGGCCGGGCTGGGGGCCGACGCGGACTTGGAGAGCCGCAGCACACCCAGCCGGTCCCCCGTCCCCGAGGAACGCCCCCGTTAGCGCGCCGCCTCGAAGCGCGCGAGGTGGTCGTCGCTGAGCCGGACGTCCCGGGCGGCGAGTGCCTCCTCGACGTGTTGTACGCGGCTCACCCCGACGATCGGGGCGATGCCCTGGTGCAGCAGCCACGCCAGGACGACCTGGTTCCTGGTCGCGGAGACCTCATCGGCCACCTCGTCCAGGACCGCGAGCACCCTGGTGGTGCCGGGGTGGTCGTACGTGTCCGGGAACGGCTTGTCCGGGCGCGTGTAGGAGCCCCAGAGCAGGGAGCTGTACGCCCACACCTCAAGCCCTTCCGTCTCGGCGAGGTCCAGGTCCTCGGCGGTGAGCAGTCGGTGGCCGCCCTCGGCGAGCGGGGTGAGCGGGCGCGGCTGGACGAGGGAGTGGCGCAGTTGCAGGGCGGTCCACGGCTCCGCGCTCTGCTCGCGGGCCAGGGCCCGGGCCCGCTCGACGCGCCAGGCGGTGTGGTTCGCGGCGCCGACCCGCAACGCCACGCCCTTGGTGACCAGTTCGCCGAAGGCTCCGACCGTCTCGGTCAGGGGGACGGCCCGGTCCTCGGCGTGGGCCCACAGCAGGTCGACGTGGTCGACGCCGAGGCGTTCCAGGCTCTCCGCCACGCCCGCGTGGACGGCCCGGGCGGACAGCCCCTCCGCGCTCTGCGGCCAGGAGTGCGGGACGAGCGGGTTCTGCCGCACCTTGGTCGCGATCCGCACGGCTTCGCGAGCGCCGGGGCGGGCCGCGAGCCAGGCACCTATGACGCGCTCGCTGGCGCCGCCGACGCCGCTGGGGTCGGCCCAGAAGGAGTAGCAGTTGGCGGTGTCGAGCCAGTCGCCGCCGCCGGCGACATAGGCGTCGAGGATCGCGAAGGAGGTGTCGGAGTCGACCTGCGTGCCGAAGCCCATGGTGCCCAGAACGATCCGGGGGCTCATGTCGTTCATGTTCGTGTGGTTCATGTTCGCGTGGTTCGTGTCTGCGTGGTCCATGTCCGTCATGCTCGGCGTTGAAGTGCGCTCCAGGTCAAGCCGGCAGTTCGAAACCCTCAGGAGTCGTGGTGGCGGATCTCGCGGAATCGGTCGAGTCGATGGAACAACTCACCGTCGGCTGGCGGACCATGGTGCTGGACCGGAACGCCGGCGCGGATGTACGGGACCTGCCCGGGATCGCCGTGCGCTGGGCCGACTGCGGCTTCGTGTTCTGGAACTGCGTCACCCTCACCGATGTCGGCGCGGACGCGGCGCTCGCCGCCCGGCGCATGAGTGAGGCGGCCGATATCATGCGGACGAAGAGGCGGCCCGGCTTCCTCTGGGTCTTCGAGGGGCTGCTCGACGCGGAGGCGCGCGCCTCGCTGGACACGGCGGCCGAGCGCGCCGGTCTGGCGTACGCCTTCTCCGGCACGGGCATGGCGGGCGACCTGTTCCCGCTGCCCGAACCGGTCCACCCCGAGCTGGAGTTCGTTCGCGTGAGCGAGGAGGACCAGCTGTTGGCGTACGCGGATCTGAACTCGCGCGCGTACGGCTTCCCCCTGGAGGCGGGCCGCGACGGGCTGGCGGGGTCCTCGTTGTGGAGGAGCGGGGTGCACGCCTATCTGGGCCTGCGGCGGGGGGTGCCGGTGACGTGCGCCGCGACGGTGGAGGCGGCGGGCCGGCTCTTCGTCGTACTGGTCGCCACCGATCCGGCCTGGGAGCGCCGGGGGTACGGGGAGGCGGTGACGCGCAAGGCGCTGTACGAGGGAGCCCGCGCCACGGGCCTGACCCGGGCCACCCTGCACGCGACGGCGGCGGGTGCTCCGGTGTACCCCCGGATCGGCTTCACCCCGAATTCGGCCATGCGCTTCTACGGCTCGCAGGGGTGAGGCGAGGCGGCCGGCGCTGTCACAGAACCATGACATCCGGGGTCACAACCCGGGGCCCGGGTGGCCTGTCGAACTGTGTGAGACGGCGGGCCGATCCACCCGTCGCCGGCGGGACGCGGCAACCGGCCGCGCCGCCCACACTTCCTGGGGGAATCTTGCACACCCTTGCGCGCACCGTGCGTTCGTCCGTCGTCGCCTCGGCCGCCGGGCTGCTGCTGACCATCACCGGAGCCGCCCTGGCCCCGGGCGCCCTGGCCGACACCGCCCCGCCGGAGCTGGCGGTGTCCACCGAGGCACCCGCGGAGATCGGCCTCGGCGGCCTGCCGGTCGCCTTCACCACCACCGCGTCGAACACCGGCATGTCCGACACGTCCTCGGCCCGGTTGATCTACCGCATCGACGGCGGGGTTGCCCTGCCGGACAACGCGCTGAGTCTGGAGTACCGGCTCGACGGCTCGACGTGGAAGAAGATCCCGTTGGGTATCGTCGAGGGCACCGTCTGGGGCGGTGAGCTGCCCGAACAGCTCGCCCTGGCCGCGGGGAAGTCGCAGACCGTGCAGATGCGGATCGGCCTGCCCATGGGTACCCCGCACAACGGTGCCAGTAACGGGGGCACGGAGCATCTGAAGCTGACGACGATGATCTCCTACGGGGCCTCCGGCGCCGCCAATGCCACCGATTTCGACTTCGTCGGTGTGAACGGGCTGACCACCCGCCTGATCAACGTGCCCACCACCGCGACCGCCGGAGGGGCAGCGATCACCTTCAAAGCCACCGTCAACAACCCGACCTCGTCGGCGTACGAGAACGTCACGGACGTCCTGTTCACCAACCGCTACACCACCGTCCAGGTACGGCGCTCGGGCACGTGGACGACGCTGAAGCCGGTCACCGCCGCCGCCGAACCCGATGTCTACGGCTACGACGTCATCGGCAAGGACGCCTCCCTCGCCGCGCACGGCACCGCGACCGCCGACGTCCGCGTCTCCTACCGCAAGGACGCGCCACTGGGCAAGACCGAGCTGTCCCCGTGCGCGATCGTCAACGAGGGCTCGATCCCGTTCAGGGGCATCACCAGCTGCGGCGCGAAGGCCACGGTCACCGTGCAGAAGGCAGCGGCCACAACCGGCACCGCGTCCCCGTCCCCCTCCGCCACCGCGTCGTCCTCCCCCGCCACGACGGGCAACGGGGCCGACGCGACCTCCTCCGGCATGACCGCGCAGCTGGCCGAGACCGGGAGCAGCGGCCTCTCGGCGACGGCGCTGGGCGCGGCGGGCCTGGTCGCGGCCGGGGCGGGCGCCGTGGGCTTCACCGCGGTACGCCGCCGGCACGGCCGGGCCTGAGCGCACGGCGGACGGGCCCGGTCCCCGGCGGCAAGGCGTCGGGGGCCGGGCCCGTCCGGTCACGCGGGGTCAGGAGGCGATGAACCGCGCGACCTGGCCGAGGACGACCGTGTCGGCCAGGTACCCGATGTGGGTCTGGCAGAGCACGTTGTTGTTCGTCGCGCCGCTCAGGCGGGTGCTGGTGTACGGGAGGATGATGCCGTCGCACGCCGAGTACCAGGTGGCGTACTTGGTGTCGCCGGGGGTCTCGTCACCTGAGGTGATCTGCGAGATGAACGAGGAGCCCGGGTACATCTGCTGGCAGGTGGTGTAGATCAGGCAGGCACCGGCGTACGTGGTGCCGTGGTTGGCACCGGCGATGGACGCGAGGTGACTGACGCTGGTGTTGCCGCCGAGTACCTTCAGGTAGTACTGGCTGACGAGACCGCCCATGGAGTGGTTGACGATCGCGACCTTGCTCGCCCCGGTCCGGGACTTCACGTTGTTGACGAAAGCGGCCAGGCCCTGGGCGTTGGTGATGTTGTTGCCGTAGGAGTCGTACTCGTACGCGAACAGGTTGGAGCTCGACCAGCCGTTGAGGCGGAAGACGCTCATGGCGGTGACCCAGTTGGAGGCGCTGCCGGTGTAGCCGTGGACGAAGACGACCGGGGTGCTGGTCGACAGCGGCTGCACCGCGGCCGCGCGGGCCGGGGCGGGCGTCTCGGCGGCGCCGGCCGCGGACGCCGGGGAGAACAGGGTGAACGCGACCGTGACGGCCGCGAGGACGCCGAGGAGCCGACGCGGTGAACGACGAGGCATGGGGCACTCCTGAGGGGAACGCGGGGATGTGGTTGCCTGCCCGCACAAGGTGCCGGGCACCGGGTGCCCACGCCATCGGCTAAATCACCGGTCTTCGGGCCCGTCGCCTCCGCCGCGGCGGTGACGACGAGTCGTTGCCGTCCTTATGGACACCGCGCCATGGGCGTGCTCTCATGCCACTTGCACTTTTCCAACGATGCACAACGAGCGGCGCGGTGCTGAAGGACCTGCCGGTCGGCGTGAGAACGGAGTCCCACATGAAACCTCCATCAGCGAGGCGGCGCAGAGGGCTGCGGCGGTGGATCGGTGGAGCCGCCGTCCTCGGGACCGCCGCGGCCATGACGGTGACGGGCACGGCGGGCCCGGCGTCGGCGGGCGGTCCGCACAGCCACCGGATCCCGACGGTCACCTCGGGCGACGCCCGGTTCCAGGTGCTGTCCCCCACGCTGATCCGGACCGAGTACGCGGGTGACGGCGCGTTCACCGACGAGGCGACGTTCAACGCCATCGGCCGCGACTCCTTCGCCCCGGCGGCGTACACCGCGAAGACGGCGGACGGCTGGCTCACCCTCAGGACGAGCGCGGTGACGCTGCGGTACAAGGTCGGCTCCGGGCCGTTCGACGCGAAGAACCTGTCGGTCCGGCTCAATGCCGGCGACTCCCCCGTGGCCGCCACCCCCTGGCACCGGATCACCTGCGCGCCCGGTGCGCTCTGCGAGGCGGAGAACCTGCGGGCGGGCGGGGTCTCCGTGGCGTCGGACCACGACGGCTACACCGGGTCCGGGTTCGCCGCCGGCTTCGAGAGCACCGGCGCCTCCCTGTCCTCTGACATCGATGTCAAAGGGGCGGGCGCTTACCGGTTCGCCGTGCGGTACGCCAATGCGCGCGGCGGCGACGGCAAGAGCGAGCCGCGCACCCTCACCCTGTCGGTGGACGGCGGCGACGAGCAGCGGGTGACGCTGCCGCCGACGGCGGACTGGGACACCTGGGACACCGCCTTCGCCGATGTCCGGCTGGACGCCGGGCACCACACGGTGGGCCTGACCCGGGGCGCCGCGGACTCCGGCAGTGTGAACGTGGACAGCGTCGCGCTGCTGGGCGGGGGCGAGGCATACCCGCCCGCTTCCAGCACGGCGATCGCCGACTGCCGGTTCGGGGTGAGCTGTGAGGCGGAGGCCGGGCGCGTCATCGGTTCGGCGGCCGCCGCCACCGATCACCAGGGCTTCGCCGGGACGGGCTTCGTCGCCGAGCTCAACCAGGGCTCCTCGCTGACCACGCGTGTCGTGGAGGTCCCCTCGGCCGGCCCGTACACCCTGCGCGTCCGCTACGCCAACGGCCCGGGCGGCGACGGCCGGCACGAGACGCGCACCGCCACCGTGTCCGCGGGCGGCGCCACCGGCACCCTGTCGCTCCCCGCGACGGACAGCTGGGACACGTGGTCCACGGCCACCCTGCCCGTCCACCTCGATGCGGGCGCCAACGACGTCACCCTCGCCTGCCCGGACGCGGGGAGCTGCCATGTGAACGCGGACACCGTGTCCGTCGCCGCGACCGGCTCCCCGGCTCCGCAACCGCACCTGGCCCTCGGCGGATACCGGCGCGGCCTCGACGGCGTCACCGGCAACGGCGCGCCGCCCGTCACCACGCCCGGGCTCCTCAACCAGGACGGCTGGTACCTCCTGGACGACACCCCGTCCGCGCTCTACGACTCCGCGTCCCGGAAGGTGACCCAGCGCTCCGGGCACGGCGGCGCCCCGTACCAGGACGGCTACCTCTTCGGCTACGGGCACGACTACAAGCAGGGCCTCGGCGACCTGGCGACCCTCACCGGACCGCCCGCGCTGCTGCCCTCCTGGGCGTACGGGGTCTGGTACTCGGAGTACATCGACCGCACGGACGCGGACTACCGGAACACGATCCTGCCGAAGTTCCGGTCGGAGGGCGTGCCGCTGGACGTGCTGGTGACGGACACCGACTACAAGGCCGTCAACGCGTGGAGCGGCTGGGAGATCGATCCGGCCAGGTTCCCCGACCCGAAGGGGTTCTTCGACTGGTCCGCGTCCCAGGGCCTGCACAACACGCTCAACGTGCACCCGAGCATTCTCGCCGCCGACCCCCAGTTCGCCCAGGCCCAGAAGACCGCCAAGGGCAAGCTGAAGAAGGGCAGTTGCGGCGGCGGTGCGGGGCCGGACTGCTACGTCTTCGACTTCGGCGACCCCGATCAGTTGCAGGCGTACATGGATCTGCACCGGACCATGGACGAGCAGGGCAACGACTTCTGGTGGCTGGACTGGTGCTGTGACGCGGCGCAGTCGTCGCTGCCCGGCGTGACCCCGGACGCGTGGATCAACCAGCAGTACGCGGACGCCACCGGCCGGCACCTGGACCGGCCGTTCGTCCTCTCCCGCGCCTACGGGTCGCTCCAGGCCGCCGGGTACAGCGGCCAGCAGTCGGTGCCCACCGGGCCCTGGGCGGACAAGCGCACCACGGTCCACTTCACCGGCGACACGTCGTCCACCTGGGGCACACTGAAGTTCGAGGTGGGCTACACCCCGGCCGAGTCGGCGGCGACCGGGATGGCCAACGTCACGCATGACATCGGCGGCCACAACGACACGACGGGCCTGAAGGGCTCGGAGACGTACACCGACGGCGGCGGCACGCACACCACGACGAAGCTGCCCGACGACCTGTACGCGCGCTGGGTCCAGTTCGGCACCTTCCAGCCCGTCGACCGGCTGCACAGCAACCACAGCGACCGGCTGCCCTGGCAGTACGGCCCCGAGGCGTCGGCGTCCGCGAAGAAGTTCCTCAACCTGCGCGAGAGCCTGCTGCCGTACACCTACACGCTCGCCGAGGAGGCCAACCGGACCGGTGTGCCGATCGTCCGGCCGGTGTATCTGGAGTACCCGGAGGAGCGGCAGGCGTACGAGACGGCCGGCAGCGAGTACTTCTACGGCTCCGACCTGCTGGTCGCCCCCGTCACCACGCCCGGCGCCTCCGCGAAGACCTCGGTGTGGTTCCCGCCGGGGCGGTGGACGGACTACTTCACCGGTAAGACGTACGAGGGCGGCACCACGCAGGAGGTCACGACGACGCTGGACACCATGCCGGTGTTCGTCAGGGCGGGCGGGATCGTCCCGAGCCGCACGCATGACGTCGCCCACGACGGAGCGGCCGGCGCGAACGACCTCACGCTCACGATCGCCCCGGGCGGTTCCGGTTCGTTCAGCCTGTACGAGGACGACGGGGGCGCCCTCGGCAGCGTCCGGAGCGCCACGACGAAGATCTCCTACAAGGAGTCGGGCGCACGCCACACGGTGTCCGTCTCCCCGGCGAGGGGGTCCTTCCGGGGTCGGGCGAAGGACCGGGTGTGGACCCTGTCGGTCAAGGCGGACCACGCCCCCGAGCGGGTCACCGCGAGCGGGACTCGCCTGTCCGCGCACGCCTATGAGTGGGACGCCGCGTCCAAGACGCTGACCGTCACCCTGCCGAAGCGCAACGTGCACGCGCCGGTGACCGTCACGTACTGGTAGCAGCGGTCCGGCAGCCGGTCAGTCCTTGCTGGCCGGCTGCCAGGACAGGCCCCAGTCGTACGCGAGGTCGACGGCCTGCTGCTTGAGGATGCCGGGCGGGAGGATGATGTACTTCGCCTCCCGGCGGACGATGAGTTCGCCGTTGATGTTCTCGATGAGGGCGATCGCCGCCACGGGCGCGGGGACCGTGCACTCGTCCAGTTGCACCTCGATCGGCGGACCGGCGGGCGGGTGGAGGGTGGCCACGCCGTGCAGACCGGCGAAGCTGGACGCGCCGGAGTAGATGGCCACGAACACCAGGAGGCGCTTGATCTCGGCGGTGTGGTCGAGGTTGATGGTGAGGTTCTCGCCGTCCTCGCTGCCTCCGGTCCGGTCGTCCTGGTCCAGCTGGACGTAGGGCGGCTGGTCGTACGAGCCGAACTGGTTGTTGATGGGGTGGACGATCCCGCTCGCCCCGTTCTGCAGCTCCCACAGGCAGGAGAGGTCCAGGTCCACGTCTTCGAGGCGGACGGCGTCGCGGCCCTTGTTCATCCAGCCGCGCGGAGGCGTGCGGGCGCTCCAGGAGAGGTTGACCCGCATGGCGCCGGACGTCGCTCCCTGTTTGGTGAGGGAGACCGAGGGCGCGGTCTTGGTCAGCGTGATCTTCGACAGCCGTACGGGCGGAGGCGCGGGCGCGGCGACCGGCGCGGGGGCCGCGGGCTCGTCCACGGTGATGCCGAAGTCGGTGGCGAGACCGGCGAGTCCGGAGGCGTAACCCTGGCCGACGGCGCGGAACTTCCACGCGCCACCGCGCCGGTACAGCTCCCCGAGCACGAACGCGGTCTCCGTGGTGGCGTCCACCGGGTCGAACCGTGCCGTCTCGGCGCCGGTCGCCGCGTCCAGCACCCGGATGTAGAGGCCGGACACCCTGCCGAACGTCCCGTCCGTCGAGGCCGCGAGGACGACGGTCGCGATGTCCTCCTCCACCGCCGCCAGAGACACCTGGATCGTCTCGACCACGCCGGTGCCGTCCTGCCGCCGCCCCTCGTGCCGCACGGCGCCGCGGGGGTGCACGGGCTGGTTGTAGAACACGAAGTCGTCGTCCGAGCGGACCCTGCCACCCGCCGTGAGCAGCAGCGCCGAGGCGTCGACATCGGGTGCGCCGGGGCCGGTACGCCAGCCGAGCTCCACCCGCACGACCGGACTCGCGACCGGTGTGTTGGCTCCCTTGCGCAAGGACATGTGGCTCCCCCTCAGCAGTCCGCCCGTCTCCGGCAGCGTACGGAATGCGGAGTGCCCGTCATGGGCGAAGCGGGGAATTGGGTGGCCCCGCCCCGGCGGGACCCGGGGACGGGGCCGGTGAGCGGCGCGGATCAGCGGACTTCGAGGGTCCGCTGCTCCTTGAACGAGGCGCAGTTGGAGTTCTCCACGGACACGTACACGTTGGCGATGTGGCCGCCCCAGCTGACGCAGTGGCCCTTGCCGTAGACGTAGGCCGGGCCGGCGTACGACGTGTAGTTCCCGTAGTCCCCCGCCGACTCGTCGGTGTCCGAGACGTAGATGTTGGTGGACATCTCCTTCGCGGTGCCGGGGGTGGACCGGATGGTCACCACACAGTTCCTGCCGTTCGACGCGTTGTAGGTCAGGTAGACCGTGCCGAGGGAGCCCACGGCAGCGGAGTTGACGGTCTTGTACGAGCTGCCGCAGACCTTCTGCGGGGTGGTGTTGGGCGCGGCCGAGGCGGTCGGGCCGAAGGCGGCCGTCGCGCCCACCATGAGGGTGGTCAGGGCCCCGGCGGTAGCGAGAGTACGGATGTTTCGCATATTTCCCCCTTGTAGCTCCGGGAGTGGTTTGCTCCCACTTGTTGGGACCTCCGAGAGGCACGGATGGTTGTATACGGATTGCCGGGGACCTGCCGGTTGGTGATCGTTTACACCCCCGGGAGCGTTCCGGGGGCCGGTAGGAAGCCCGTGACCTGGAAGTACGTCAGGTAGCGCGTCAGGACATCGTCGGTGAGCGGCCGTTGGCGCACCCCCGCCTCCGCCGCCGCCCGAGCGGTGCGGCCGGAGTCGAAGCGGCGGTGGTCCGTCTCGTCCTCGCCGGCCCCCCCGTCATCACCGAGGAACAACTGTGCCGCGTTGTCCGGGTGTTCGGCCACGCAGGCCCGCCATTCCTCGGGCGTCACGGGGCGCAGCGCGTACCCGAGGCGGGCCGCGGCCTCGAAGACGCGGTCCAGGCCCGGCGCGTCCGGGTTGGTGTAGTGGTACGCCGGCGCCCCGGGCCGTTCGGCGGTACTCAGGGCCACCACGGCGGCGCTGACGTAGTCCACCGGCACCCAGTCGGTCGTCCCGTGCGCCAGATCGGGCACCGCTCCGGCCTGGAGGCAGCCCTTGATGAGCTGCCAGAGCAGGTCGCGGTCCTGGCAGGCACCGGTGGCGGTGTCGCCGCTGATGCGGCCCGGGCGGTGGACGGTCACCGGGAGGCCGCGCTCGCGGGCGAGGCCCACCAGTCGCTCGGCGACCCATTTGCTCTGCGCGTACCCGTCGGGCAGGTCGGCCGCCGGACCGGTCGGGGACGATTCGGTGAGCGGTGCGGGGTCCGTTCCGCGCGACGGGGCGTACACGCCGGTGGTGGAGACGTAGTGCAGGCCGGGCGAGCCGGAGTCCGCGAGGAGGCGCAGCAGTTCCTCGGTGCCGGCCACGTTGGGCGCGCGCAGATCGCCGTACGGGGCGGCGAAGTTGACGCGTGCCCCGTTGTGGAGCACGGGTCCCAGCCGCCGGGCGAGGGCGGTCCTTTCGTCGGTGGCGAGGCCGAGGCCGGGGGCCGCCAGGTCGCCGGGGACGGGGTGGATCAGGTCGGCGTACCGGGACTGCCACAGGCCGTAGTGCTCCAGGTTGGCCCGGAGCCGCTGGGCCGCGCTGTCGGGGCTCGCGGCCCGTACGAGGCAGTCGACCGGGCCGTCCGTGGCCTCGATGAGGTCGCGCAGGAGGAACGCGCCGAGGAAGCCGGAGGCGCCCGTGAGCAGGGGCCGCGCGGAGGGGCGCGCGGGACGACGTGCCCCGGGGCCCCGGCGTTCAGCGGTGATGTCGGGCGCGAGCCGCACCTCGGCGGCGAAGTCCGGCGCGGCCGCCTCCCGCTGCTCCTCCTCCCCCGGCGCCCGGCCGAGCAGGCGGTCGACGCCCTCGACGGTGGGCGTCGCGAACAGGGCGCGCAGGGAGGGCCGTACCCCGCAGCGTTCCCCGATCCGTCGGGCCAGGGTCACGGCGAGCAGGGAGTGGCCGCCCAGCGCGAAGAAGTCGTCGGTGACACCGACTTCGGGTACGCCGAGGGTCTGCGCGAACACCTCGCACAGTGCGCGTTCACGGGCGGTGCGCGGTGCCCGCCCGCCGGCCGCCGCCGGGCTCTCCGGGGCGGGCAGCGCGCGCCGGTCGGTCTTGCCGTTGGGCGTCACGGGGAGGGAGTCGAGCCGGACGTGGGCGGCGGGCACCATGTGTTCGGGCAGGGTGGCGGTGAGGTGGGCGCGCAGTCCGGCCCAGCCGGGGACCGCCTCGCCGGTGGCGGGCACGGTGTAGGCGACGAGGCGCCGGTCGCCGGGGCGGTCCTCGCGGACGGTGACGCAGGCGGCGGCGACCCCGGGGTGCGAGGTGAGCGCCGCCTCGATCTCGCCGAGTTCGATGCGGAAGCCGCGGAGCTTGACCTGGTCGTCCACGCGGGAGACGTAGAGGAGGCGTCCGTCGGGCGTCCAGCGCACCAGGTCCCCGGTGCGGTACATCCGGCCGCCCGCGCGGTCGAAGGGGTCGGCGACGAAGCGGGTGGCGGTGAGGGCGGCCCGGCCGTGGTAGCCGCGTGCGACGCCCTCGCCCGCCACGTACAACTCGCCGGTGACACCGGGCGGCACGAGGGCAAGCCGGTCGTCCAGGACGTACACGCGGGTGCCGTCGACGGGGGCTCCGATGGGGACGGTGCGGTCGGGGGCCAGGGGTCCTTCCGCGTGCTGGAAGGCGCTCATGGTGGCGCAGACGGTGGTCTCCGTCGGCCCGTAGGCGTTGACGAGGGAGCGGTCGCGGGCCCAGGCGTGGACGAGGGCGGGCGGGCACGCCTCTCCGGCGAGGACCATGGTGAGGCCGGTGGGCAGGGAGTCCGGGGGCATCACGGCGAGGGCGGCGGGCGGGATGGTGAGGTGGGTGACGCCCCGGTCGCGGACCAGGCCGGCGAGGGCCGGGCCGGGAAGCAGGGCGTCGCGGGTGTCGATCTCCAGGCAGGCGCCGGTGAGCAGCCCCATGCACAGCTCCCAGAACGCGGCGTCGAAGCTGACCGACGCCATGTGCAGCACCCGGCTGCCCGGTCCGACGCGCAGCCGCTCGCTCTGCGTCCTGGCCATCGCCCGCACGCCCCGGTGCGTGACGACGACGCCCTTGGGGCGGCCGGTGGAGCCCGATGTGTAGATGACGTACGCCGGGTGGGCCGGGTCGATGCGTACAGGTGCCGTTGTCGCGCCGCTCGCGCCGAGGTCGTCGGTGTAGAGGTGGGGCACCGCGTGTCCGGGCAGCCGGCGGTGGAGTTCCGGGGTGGTGAGGAGCAGGCGGGGGCGCGCGTCGTCGAGCATGTACGACAGGCGCTGGGCCGGGTAGTCCGGGTCCAGCGGCACATAGGCGGCGCCCGCCTTGAGGATGCCGAGGAGGGCCACCACGAGCTCGGACGTCCGGGGCAGGGCGACGGCCACCCGGTCCTCGGGGCCCACGCCTCGCTCGGTGAGGTGACGGGCCAACGCGGCGGCTCGGGCGTCGAGTTCGCCGTAGGTGAGGGTGGTGTGCGCGTCGCGGACGGCCGGGGCGGCGGGGGTGCGCCGGGCCCACTCCTCGAAGAGCGCGGGGACCGTCGTGGCGGGCAGGTCGTCGGCGGGCCCGGTGCCGAGGGCGGTGAGGCGGTTGTGCTCGGCGGGGGTGAGCAGGTCGTACGTGTGCAGGGGGCGGTCGGGGTCCGCGGTGACGGCGCCCAGGAGCAGGACGAGCCGGTCGGCGAGGCCCTGGACGGTGGGCGCGTCGAAGAGTTCGGTGGCGTAGTCGACGGTGCCCCGCATCCCGTCGAGTGCGCCGGTGTCGTCGTAGGTCTCGGTGAGCGCGAACGACAGGTCGAACTTGCTGACTTCCGCCTCGGCGGGTACCCCGGTGACGGTGAGGCCGGGCAGGTCGATGGCGGCGGGTGCCTGGTTCTGGAGGATCAGCATCGTCTGGAAGAGCGGGTGGTGGCTCTGGGCGCGCGCGGGGTTGAGGAGTTCGACCAGCCGCTCGAAGGGCACGTCCTGGTGGGCGTAGGCGGCGAGGTCGAATTCCCGCACCCGGCCGAGTAGTTCGCGGAAGGTGGGGTCGCCGCTCAGGTCGGTGCGCAGGACGAGGGTGTTGACGAAGAAGCCGACGAGGCCGTTCGCCGCCTCGTCGGTGCGTCCGGCGACGGCCGTGCCCAGGGGGATGTCCTCGCCGCCGCCGTGCCGGGACAGGACGGTCGCCAGGGCGGCCTGGAGGACCATGAAGACGCTGGACCCGCAGGTGCGGGCGAGCTCCGTCACATGGCGGGCGGTGGCGCGGTCCACGGAGAAGCCGAGGGTGGCGCCGGTGTGCCGGGAGGTGGCGGGGCGCGGCCGGTCCCAGGGCAGTTCGATCGCCTCGGGCAGCCCGTCCAGCGCGTGCCGCCAGTGGGAGAGCTGCCGGCAGACGAGGCTGTCGGGGTCCTTCTCGTCTCCGAGCAGGGCGCGCTGCCAGAGGGCGTGGTCCGCGTAGTCGACGGGGAGCGGCGACCAGTTGGGCTCCTCGCCCCGGGCGCGGGCGCGGTAGGCGAGGCCCAGGTCGTGGGCGAGGGGTGCGAGCGAGGTGCCGTCGGCCGCGATGTGGTGGACGACGAGCACCAGGACGTGGGCGTCGGGGGCCAGGCGCAGCAGGGTCGCCCGCAGCGGCAGGCTGCGCTCGATGTCGATGGTCTCGGCGGTGGCGGCGGCGACGCGGTGGCGCAGCTTCGCCTCCTCGACGCTCTCCATGGCGAACGGGATGACGACGTCGCCGGGTGCGGTGATGTGCTGGCACGGTCCGTCCTCGCCCTCGGGGAAGACGGTGCGCAGGGCGGTGTGCCGTGCGATGACGTCGGCCACGGCGGTGCACAGGGCGTCGGCGTCGAGCGGTCCGTCGATGCGTACGGCGAGGGGGATGTTGTACGTGGCGGAGGGGCCGTCGAGCCGGTGCAGGAACCACAGCCGCTGCTGGGCGTACGACAGCGGGAGTTCGGCGGGGCGCGGCTGCGGGACCAGGGCGGGGCGGGTGCCGCCCTCCGCACCCTCCAGGGCGGTGGCCAACGCGGCGACGGTGGGGTGTTCGAACAGGGTGCGGATGTCGGTCTCGGTGTGCAGGGCGGTGCGGATGCGGCCGACGAGGCGGGTGGCGAGCAGGGAGTGGCCGCCCAGGGCGAAGAAGCTGTCGTCGGTGCCGACCCGGTCCACGCCGAGCACGTCGGCGAACAGCCCGGCCAGGATCTCCTCCATGGCGCTGCGCGGTGCCCGCCCCGCCGCGGTGCGGGGTGCGGTGGGCGCGGGGAGGGCGGCCCGGTCGATCTTGCCGTTGGGGGTCAGGGGCAGGGCGTCCAGCGGCTGGACGACGGCCGGGACCATGTACGCGGGCAGCAGCCGGCCGACGTGTGCGGCGAGCAGCCCGGGGTCGGGGGTCTCGCCGGGCGCGAGGACGACGTAGGCGGTGAGGGTGCGGTCGCCGGGCAGGTCCTCGCGGACGAGGACGCAGGCGGCGCGTACCGCCGGGTGGTCGCGCAGGACCGTTTCGATCTCGGCGGGTTCGATGCGGTGGCCGCGCAGTTTGATCTGCTGGTCGGCCCGGGCGACGTAGCACACGGTGCCGTCGGCGTCCTGGCGCACCAGGTCGCCGGTGCGGTACATGCGGGCCCCGTCGCCCGCGAAGGGGTCGGCGACGAAGCGGGTCGCGGTGAGGGCCGCGCGGCCGAGGTAGCCACGGGCGACGCCGGGGCCGGCGAGGTACAGCTCGCCCTCGGCGCCGGGCGGGACGGGGCGCAGGGCGGCGTCGAGGACGTAGGCGCGCATGCCGTCGAGCGGGTGGCCGATGGGTGGGGCGCCGGCGGGGGTGTGGTCGGGGGCGACGTGGTGGGCGGTGGCGAAGGTGGTGGTCTCGGTGGGGCCGTACACGTGCAGGACGGTCGTCCCGGGGTGGGCGGCGGCGACGCGCTGCATGATCCCGGGCGCGGCGGCCTCACCGCCGGCGGCGACCAGGCGCAGCTGCCCGAGGGAGCCGGGGTCGGTCTCGGCCAGCACGTTGAAGAGGGCCGTCGTCAGGAAGGCGGCCGTGACGCCGTGCCGGGTCACCAGCTCCCGCAGGGTGTCCGGCTGGAGCGGGCCCTCCGGGGCGACGACGACGCGTCCGCCGCGCAGGAGCGGGGCCCAGAGCTCGAAGGTCGAGGCGTCGAAGACGTACGCGGAATGCAGCAGGACGGCGTCGGCGGCGCCGTCCCAGCGGTGGTGGGCGGCCAGGGCCGCGATGTCGCCGTGGCTGACGCCGACGCCCTTGGGCAGCCCGGTGGACCCGGAGGTGAACATGACGTACGCGAGCCGGTCGCCGGCCGGTGCGGTGGGGAGCGGGCCGGGGGCGGTGGGGCCGCCGGCGAGCACACGGCCGGCGCTGTCGACGGTCAGGAGCGCGGTGTCCGGGCCGAGTTGGCGGACCCACGGCAGCGATGCGGTCGTCCCGTCCACGACGAGGACGCGCAGGGGGACGACCTCGGTGACCCGGTTGAGCCGTTCGGTGGGCCAGCGGGGATCGAGCGGCACATAGGCCCCGCCCGCGCGCAGGGCGGCCAGCGAGGCGGTGACGGTGGCGGCGGAGCGGGCGACGAGGATGCCCACGCCGTCCTCGGCCCCGGTCCCGAGACCGGTCAGGGCGGCGGCGAGCCGGTCCGCGAGGCCGGTGAGCTGTGCGTACGTCAGCTGCTCTCCGGCGCCGGAGACGGCCACCGCGTCCGGGTGGCGGGCGGCCCGGCCGGCGACGGCCTCCGGGATGCTCACGGCCGTGGTGCCCTCGGGGAGGGGGGCGCCGGTCCCCCGGGCGATCAGCGCCTCGCGTTCACCGTCGAGCAGGAAGGGTGCGGTGTCGGCGCGCCGGCCGAGGTCCTGGGCCATGGCCGTCAGCAGCTGCCGCATGCGTGAGACGGTCTCGGCCACCTTCTGGCGGTCGAGCACGGCGGCCCGGTAGCCGAAGGTGATCCGCAGGGTGTCGCCGGGGGCGACGGTGAGCGTGAGCGGGTAGTGGGCGGCGTCGGTGCCGCTGAAGCCGGTGACGGCGAGGCCGGGCAGTCCGCGCTGGGCGGTGCGCAGGGCCTCGGCGTCCATCGGGTAGTTCTCGAACACGACGAGGGTGTCGAAGAGTTCGTCCAGGCCGGTGACGCCCCGGATGTCGCTGAGGCCCACGTGCTGGCTGCCGAGGAGCCGGCCCTGCTCGGCCTGGAGCCGGGTCAGGAATTCCGCCAGGGTCTCGCCGGACGCGGGGCCGGTCCGCACGGGCACGGTGTTGATGAACAGGCCGACCATGGACTCGACGCCGGGGAGCTCCGGCGGGCGCCCCGACACGGTGGTGCCGAACACCACGTCGTCGCGTCCGGTGAGGTGGCCTAGCAGCAGGCCCCAGGCACCCTGCACGAGGGTGTTGAGGGTGAGGCGGTGGGCGCGGGCCGTCTCCCGCAGCCGGTCCGTCACGGCCGCGTCCAGGTCGAGGACGAGCGTCTCGGGCAGTTCGGCGGCGCCGTCCGGGCCGTCCCGCTCCGCGAGGAGGGTCGGTGCCTCGATGCCGGCGAGGGCGTCGGACCAGGTGGCGAGGGCGCCGGCGCGGTCCTGCTGGGAGAGCCAGACGAGGTAGGCGCGGTACGGGGCGACGCGCGGCAGTGCGCTGTCGTCGCCGCCGGCCGCGTACAGCTCGAACAGCTCCCGTACGAGCAGCGGCAAGGACCAGCCGTCGAACAGGATGTGATGGCTCGTCATGACCAGGCGGTGCCGGTCGGGCGCGGTGCGCACCAGGGTGAACCGCATCAGGGGCGGCGTGGCCAGGTCGAAGCGGCGGGTGCGGTCGGCGGCGAGGAAGGCGGTGAGCCGGTCCGGGACCTCGTCGGAGCCGGACAGGTCCAGTTCCTCCAGTGGTACGGGGACCTCCGCCGCGACCGCCTGCACGGGTTCGTCCAGGTCCTCGTGGAGGAAGCCGACGCGCAGGTTGGCGTGGCGGCGGAGCAGGCCCGCGATGGCGGCGCGCAGGGTGGGGACGTCGACGGGGCCGTCGAGGTCGAAGACGAACTGCGCGGTGTAGACATCCACGGCGTGCGAGTCGTACAGGGCGTGGAAGTACATCCCGGCCTGCAGCGGCGTCAGCGGGAGTACGTCCTCCAGTCGGAACCCGTTCACTTGCGGCCACCCCACTTGTTCTGCAGTCGGTCGATCTGGGCCTGGTTGAGCGAGACCAGGGGAAGGTCGGACGGCGTGTAGCCGCCTGCTCCGGGCTGTTCGGCGTGTTCCGCGACGGCGCGCAGCGCGCGGTTGAACGCCTCGGCGAGTGCGCCCACGTCCTCCTCCTTGAGCAGGTCGCTGGGCCAGGTCCAGCGGGCCACCAGACGCGGGCCTTCCGGCAGGTCCTCGGTGTGCGCGTTGATGTCGAGGACGTGGTGCACGGGCATGTCGGGGTCCTGGCTGCGGGGTCCGCCGGCGTCGAGCAGGACCTCCCAGTCGCCGCCCGCCGCCCGGCCGGGGGCCGCGTACCGTCCGAGGTAGTTGAAGCCGATCTGGGGTGCGGGGGCGGCCAGGCGGGGCCCGGTGGCGGGGTTGAGACGGCGCAGCATGCCGTGGCCGACGCCGTGGTCGGGGACGGCGCGCAGCTGTTCCTTGACGCGCTTCACTGCGCGTTCAACGAGCGAGGCGTCGAAGCGTGCCGGGTCGCGGACGTCCAGGGGGCCGGGATCGACCCGGACGGGGTACAGGCTGGTGAACCAGCCGACCGTGCGGGACAGGTCGATGCGGTCGGCGATCTGTTCCCGGCCGTGGCTCTCCAGATCGAGCAGCACAGCGGTGTCCGGGCGGCTCCGCCAGGCGTTGACGGCGAGGGCGAGCGCGGTGAGCAGGATGTCGTCGACTCCGGCGTGGAAGGCTCCGGGGACGGTGGTGAGGAGGGGCTTCGTCCAGGTGGCGGGCAGGTGGGTGGTGAGGGTGCGGGTGCCGTCCGCGGTGTCCAGGAAGGGGTCGAGCGGCCGGTATCCGAGCTGGGGGTCGGGCGTCCTCAGCGCCTCCTCCCACAGGGGCAGTTCGGCGGTGCGGGCCGGGGTGCGGGCCTGTTCGGCGAGGAGCTGCGACCAGCGCCGGTACGAGGTGGTGGCGGCGGGCAGCGCGAGTGCCGTGCCGGTGGCCACTCGCCAGGCGTGGGCGAGGTCGTCGGCGAGGATGCGCCAGGAGACCGCGTCGACGGACAGGTGGTGCACGACGAGGAGCAGCCGCCCGCGCGCACCGGGTCCGGCGTCGCCCCAGACGGCCTCGAACACCGCACCGGCGGAGGGCCGCAGCCGTCTGCGGGCCCGTTCGCCCGCTTCGGTGAGCGCGGCCCGGGCGGCGTCGGCGTCGAGCCCGGCGATGTCGATACGGGTGAAGCGGCGCCGGGCCGTGACGGCCCCGGGCGGCAGCGTTTCGAGTACGGGGTCGGCCCCGGCGGTGCGGGTGACGCGCAGGCGGAGCATGTCGTGGTGGTCGGCGAGGAGCTGGAGCGCGGCGACGAGGGTGTCCTCGCGGGCACCGGCGGGGGTGCTGAGCACCCCGGACTGGTTGTAGCCGTCGGTGGTGCCGGGGCGTTCCAGGAACCAGGCGGCGATGGGGGTCGGCTCCATCGTTCCGGTGCCGTGTCCGTCCGGTTCGCCGGTGGTGTCGTCCAGCGGTGCGGCGACGGCCGCGATGGCCTCGGGGGTGCGGTGGACGAAGACGTCCCGGGGGGTGACGGAGAACCCGGCCTCCCGGACGCGGCTGACGAGCTGGATGGAGAGGATGCTGTCGCCGCCGAGCGCGAAGAAGTCGTCGTCGGTACGGACGGCGGGGGCGCGCAGGACGGAGGCGAACGCCTCGCACAGAACGCGTTCGGGCGCGGTGCGCGGCTCCCGGCCCGGCCGGGCGGCGTCCGGGCGCTCCGGTTCGGGGAGCGCGGCCCGGTCCGTCTTGCCGTTCGGCAGGGTGGGCAGCGCGTCCAGCCCGACGAAGGCGGCAGGCACCATGTACGGCGGCAGAGCCGCGGTGAGCCGGGTGCGCAGTGCGCCGTCGGCGAGGCGGGCGCCCACGGTGTACGCGACCAGCCGCCGTTCGCCGGGCCGGTCCTCGCGGACGAGCGCGCAGGCGGCGGTGATGCCGTCGACGGCGGTGAGGGCGGCCTCGATCTCGCCGAGCTCGACGCGGAAGCCGTTCAGCTTGACCTGGTCGTCGGCGCGGGAGACGTAGTGGAGGAGCCCGTCGGCGTCCCGGCGGACCAGGTCGCCCGTGCGGTACATGCGGCTGCCGGCGGGGCCGAAGGGGTCGGCGACGAAGCGGGTGGCGGTGAGGCCGGGGCGGCCGAGGTAGCCGCGGGCGAGGCCGTCACCGGCGAGGTGGAGTTCGCCGGTGACTCCGGCCGGTACGGGCTGGAGCGCGGCGTCCAGGACGTAGGCGCGGGTGTTGTCGACGGGGCGGCCGAGCGGAATGCCGCCCTCCTCCCTCGCGTCCTCGGGACGGACGTGGTGGGCGGTGGCGTCGATGGTGGTCTCGGTCGGGCCGTAGAGGTTGTGCACCTCGGCGCCCCAGGCCCGGCCTGCCCGGGCCGCCAGGGCGCGGGTCAGGGGCTCGCCGCCGCAGGCGACGGCCCGCAGTGCCGGGGGCGCCGCTTCGGGCCCGGTCTCGGTGAGCAGGAGCGCGAGGTGCGAGGGCACGAACTGGGCGAGGGTGACGCCCTCGTCGCGCATCCGGGCCAGCAGTCCGGCCGGGTCGTGGTTGAGCGCGGCCGGTACGGGGCAGGTGGCGCCGCCGTGCAGCAGGGGCAGCCAGGTCTCCCACACCGAGGCGTCGAAGCTGGGCGAGGTGCGGGCGAGGACGCGGTCGTCGTCGGTGAGGGCGAGGTGGCCGGCCATCCAGGCCATGTGGTTGGTGAGCGCGCCATGGGTGACGACGACGCCCTTGGGGCGGCCGGTGGAGCCGGAGGTGTAGATGACGTACGCGGCGTCGTCCGGGCCCGGGGCGTCGGCGGCCGGTGGCGCCCCGCGTCCGGCCGGCCAGGCGGACCGGTCCCCGAGCGCGAAGCGGGGCACGGCCGTGAACCGGGCGGCGCGCACCGCGTCGTGGACCAGGAACAGGGCCGGGCGGGCGTCGTCCAGCATGTGGGCGATGCGGGCCTCGGGGTAGTCCAGGTCGATGGGCAGGCAGGCGGCCCCGGCCTTGGCGACCGCCAGCATCGCGACGACCCGGTCCGCGGTGCCGTCGGCGGCGAGGGCGACGAGGTCGCCGCGGCCGACGCCCCGGTCGTGGAGGTGGTGGGCCAGGTCGTCGGAGCGGGCGTCCAGTTCGGCGAAGGTGAGCTGCTGGGAACCGGCCCGGACCGCGATCCGCTCGGGCGTCAGGGCGGCCCGGGCGCGGAACGCCTCGGGGGCGGTCCGGGCGTGGACCGGGCGGACGGGCCCGGGGGCGGCCCGGTCCAGTTCGGCGCGCTCGGCCGCGTCCAGGAACGCGGCCGTGCGGACGTGTCCGTCGGGGTCGGCGGCGAGCGAGGTGAGCAGGCGGGTCAGGCGCGCGGCCAGGGCGTGCGCGGTGGCGGGGTCGAACAGGTCGGTGGAGAACTCCAGGTGACCGTCGAGCCCGGTGGGCCGGCCCGCGTCGTCGCGGGTCTCCGTGAAGGTGAAGGTGAGGTCGAACTTGCTGATCCCGGTCCGCACGGGCTGCTCGGTGACGGTGAGACCGTCGAGGCGGAGCGCGGTGTCCGCCTGGTTCTGAAGGACGATCATGGTCTGGAAGAGGGGGTGGTGGTCCTGGGCCCGGTCCGGGGCGAGGGCGTCCACCAGACGTTCGAACGGCAGGTCCTGGTGGGCGTAGGCGGCCAGGTCGAACGCCCGGACCCGGTCGAGGACTTCGGTGAAGGTCGGGTCGCCGGTCAGGTCGGTGCGCAGGACGAGCGTGTTGACGAAGAAGCCCACCAGGTCGTCCAGGGCTTCGTCGGTGCGTCCGGCGACGGCGGTGCCGAGGGGGATGTCCTCTCCGGCGCCATGCCGCGAGAGCAGGACGGACAGGGCCGCCTGGAGCACCATGAAGAGGCTGCATCCCCGGGCGCGGGCCAGCTCGGCGAGCGCCCGGTGGGTGTCCGCGTCCACGGGGAACGCGAAGGCGTCGCCCCGGTACGTGAGGACGGCGGGGCGCGGCCGGTCCAGGGGCAGGGCGAGCAGGCCGGGGCTGCCGGCCAGCGCGGTGCGCCAGAAGTCCAGCTGTCGGGCGGCCCTGCTGCCCGCGTCGTTCTCGTCGCCGAGGAGGGCGCGCTGCCAGAGGGTGTAGTCGGCGTACTGGACGCGGAGTCCGGGCCGGTCGGGCGCCTCGCCACGGCTGCGGCGGCGGTAGGCGTCGCCGAGGTCGCGGGCCAGCGGGGCCAGGGACCAGCCGTCGCCCGCGATGTGGTGGACGAGGAGGACGAGCACGTGGGACTCGGCGTCCAGGCCGAGCAGCCGGGCCCGTACGGGCAGGTCCGCGGTGACGTCGAAGGCGTGCGCCACCTCAGCGGTCAGCGCCTCGTCGAGGCCGTCCGGGCGGACGGGCCGGGGGGCCAGGTCCAGGTCGGCGTGGTCGGCGGCGAGGACGAGCTGACGCGGCACACCGCCGGTCTCGGGGAAGACGGTGCGCAGGCTCTCGTGCCGTTCCACGACGTCCACGAGGGCGCGTTCCAGGGCCGGGGCGTCGAGGGGACCGTCCAGCCGCAGCACCATCGGCACGTTGTAGGTGGGGCTGGGGCCCTCGAACCGGTTGAGGAACCACAGGCGCTGCTGCGCGAAGGACAGCGGCAGCGGGTCCGGCCGGTGCGGCGCGCGCACCAGCGGCGGGGCGGCGGCGTCGGCGCCGTCCAGGGAGGCGGCGAGCGCGGCGGGCGTGGGGTGCTCGAAGACCGCCTTGACCTGGACCTCGACGGCGAGCGCGGTCCGGATGCGGGCGACCAGCCGGGTGGCGAGCAGGGAGTGGCCGCCCAGGGCGAAGAAGTCGTCGTCGGCGCCCACGGCCGGGAGGCCGAGGACGTCGGCGACGAGCCCGCAGACGATCTCCTCGCGCGCGGTGCGGGCGGCGCGCCCGCGTGGCGCGGTGTGCTGCTCCGGCGCGGGCAGGCCGCGCCGGTCCACCTTGCCGTTGACGGTCAGCGGCAGCGCGTCCACCAGGACGAACGCGGAGGGCACCATGTAGGCGGGGAGGGACCGCCCGACGGCGTCGGCGAGGTCGGCCGGGTCGGGACGGACGGCCCCGGCGGGCACCACGTAGGCGACGAGCCGCCGGTCGCCGGGGACGTCCTCGCGGACGACGGTGAAGGAGTCGGCGACCCCTTCGCAGCAGGCGAGGACGGACTCGATCTCGCCGGGTTCGATGCGGTAGCCGCGCAGCTTGACCTGGCTGTCGGCGCGGGAGACGTAGGCGATCTGCCCGTCCGGGGTCCACTTCACGAGGTCGCCGGTGCGGTACATGCGTCCGCCGTCCGCGTCGAAGGGGTCGGCCACGAACCGGGCGGCGGTCAGGGCGGGCAGGCCGGTGTAGCCCCGGGCGACGCCGCGCCCGGCGAGGTACAGCTCGCCCGTGACACCCGCCGGGACCGGGCCCAGCGAGCCGTCGAGCACGTACAGCCGCATGCCGTCCAGGGGCCGGCCGATGGGCGGCGGGCCCGACGGGAGGTCGGCGGCCACGTCGTAGCGAGTGGCGAAGGTGGTGGTCTCGGTGGGGCCGTACACATGCAGGACGCGGACACCGGGTGCCGCGCCCGCGACCCGCTGCATGGCGTCGGGCGAGGCGAGTTCGCCACCCGCGCAGACGAGGCGGAGTCCGGCGAAGGCGCCGGGGTCGGTGTCCGCGATCACGTTGAGCAGAGCGGTCGTCAGGAAGACGGCGGTGACGCCCTGTCCGCGTACGGCTTCGCGGAGCGTTCCGGCCTCCAGGACGCCTTCCGGTGCGACGACGACCGTGCCGCCGCGCAGGAGCGGCGCCCATATCTCGAACGTGGACGCGTCGAAGACGTACGCCGAGTGCATCAGGACCGCGTCGGCCGCGCCGTCCCGCCAGGCGGAGTCCCCGGCCAGTGCCGCCACGTCGGCGTGGGTGACCCCGACCCCCTTGGGCAGGCCGGTCGAGCCGGAGGTGAACATGACGTACGCGAGCGATTCCGGGCCCGGTACGGCGGCGGGTCGGCCGGGTGCCGGGGGCGCCCCGCGCAGGACGCGGCCGGCCCGGTCCACGACGAGGACCGGGATGCGGCGGGCGGCCTCGGTCACCCAGGCGGACTCGGCGGCCGGCTCGTCCACGACGAGGACCCGCACGTCCGCCACTTCGGCGACCTGGTCGAGCCGTTCCCGGGGCCAGCGCGCGTCCATCGGCACATACGCGGCGGCGGCGCGCACGGCGCCGAGGGACGCGGTGACGACGGCCGGTGACCGGGAGAGCAGCACGCCGACGCCGGTCTCCGGGCCCGCTCCGAGGCCGGCGAGGGCACGGGCGAGGTCGGCGGTGACGGAGTCGAGTGCGGTGTACGTGAGGGTGGCGCCGCCGCCGGTCACGGCCACGGCGTCCGGGGTGCGGCGGGTCTGCGCGGCGAAGAGCGCGGGCAGGGTGGTGTCCGGTGCGGGGGCGGGCAGTTCGCGTCCGGTGCCCCAGCCGGCGGTGCGGGTCCGCTCGTCCGGTGTCAGCAGGTCGTACTCCGCGAGGGGCCGGCCGGGGTCGGCCGCCACCTGTTCCAGGAGCCGCAGCAGGCGCGCCGTGAGGGCCTCGACGGTGACGCGGTCGAAGAGGGCGGTGGCGTACTCGATCCCGGCGCTGAGTCCGCCCCCGCCCCGCTCCTCGCCGAAGGCGAAGGTGAGGTCGAACTTGCTCAGGCCGTTGTGGACGAGCCGGTCCTCGACGTCGAGTCCCGGTAGTTCGGGACGTAAGGCATCCTGGTTCTGAAGGACCAGCATGGTCTGGAAGAGGGGGTGGTGGTTGCGGGCCCTGACCGGGTTGACGCTCTCGACCAGCCGCTCGAAGGGCACGTCCTGGTGTGCGTACGCGGCGAGGTCGAACTCCCGCACGCGTCCGAGGAGTTCGGCGAAGGTGGGGGCACCGGACAGGTCGGTGCGCAGGACGAGGGTGTTGACGAAGAACCCGACCAGGTCCTCCAGCGCCTCGTCCGTGCGGCCCGCGACGGGTGTACCGAGGGGGATGTCGTCGCCCGCGCCGTGCCGGTGCAGCAGCGTGGCCACGGCCGCCTGGAGCACCATGAACAGGGTGGTGCCCGACTCCCTTGCCACCCGCAGGAGTTCGGCGTGCAGCCCGGGCGGTACGTCGAAGGCGTGGACGGCCCCCGAGGGGTCGGTGGTGACGGGGCGGGGGCGGTCGAGCGGCAGGTCGATGAGCCCGGGCAGCCCGGCGAGCGCGGTGTGCCAGTGGTCCAGCTGCTCGCGCAGCACGCTGCCGGGCGCATCCGGGTCACCCAGAACGGTGCGCTGCCACAGGGTGTAGTCCGCGTACTGGAGCCCGTCGCCGGCCTCGGGCTCCCGCCCGGCGAGGCGGGCCCGGTAGGCGTCGCCCAGGTGGCGGGCGAGCGGGGCGAGGGACCAGCCGTCGCCCGCGATGTGGTGCAGGACCAGCACGAGGACGTGGTGGCCGGGCGCGGTGCGCAGCAGCCTGGCCCGCAGCGGCGGGTCGGTGACCACGTCGAACGGCTCGTCCACAGCATCGGTGACGGCCGCCTCCAGCCGGGTCGGTGCCGTGCTCTCCACGGGCAGCCGGGGCGCGACGACATCGGCGGGCAGCACCAACTGGTGCGGCACGCCGTCCTGTTCGGGAAAGACGGTGCGCAGGGCCTCGTGCCGCTCCACGACGTCCCGCAGGGCGGCGCGCAGGGCGTCGGTGTCCAGCGGCCCGTCGATGTCGAGCACCAGCGGGATGTTGTACGAGGAGCTGGGCCCGTCGAGCCGGTTCAGGAACCAGAGCCGCTGCTGCGCGTACGACAGCGGCATCGGTTCGGGCCGCTCGGCCACGGGCAGAACCGGCGGGCGGGAATGCCCCTGGGTGTCCAGGGCCCGGGCGAGCCCGGCGACGGTCGGGTGCTCGAACAGGGTGCGTACGGCGAGGCCGGCACCGAGGACCGTGCGGACCCGGCTGACGACGCGCATCGCGAGGAGCGAGTGACCGCCCAGGTCGAAGAAGCTGTCGTGCGGGCCGACGGCGGGACGGCCCAGCACATCGGCGAAGATCCCGGCGAGCAGGTCCTCGCGCGGGCTGAGCGCGCCGGAGCCCTCGGCGGTGTGCGCGGCCTCGTCGTCCGGCCTGGGCAGGGCGCGCCGGTCCGTCTTGCCGTTGGGCAGGAGCGGCAGATCGTCCAGGACGACGACCACGGCGGGGACCATGTAGTGCGGAAGCGCCTCCGCGAGGGCGTCGCGCAGGGCGGCCGGGCGCGGTCCCCGGTCCGTGGTGACGGCGTAGGCGACGAGCCGGCGCTCCCCCGGCGCGTCCTCCCTGATCACCGCGCAGGCGGCGGTGACCCCGGGCCGGGCGAGCAGGGCGGCCTCGATCTCGCCGGGTTCGATGCGGAAGCCCCGCAGCTTCACCTGGTCGTCGGCGCGGGACACGTAGTCGAGCGACCCGGCCCCGTTGAACCGGACGAGGTCGCCGGTCCGGTACATGCGGGCGCCGGCGCCGTCGAAGGGGTCGGCGACGAACCGGGCGGCGGTCAGCCCGGGCCGGTCCAGGTAGCCGCGGGCGAGGTTGGGGCCCGACAGGTACAGCTCACCGGTGACCCCGGGCGGGACGGGCCGCAGCCGGTGGTCCAGGACGTAGGCGCGCATGGTGTCGACGGGCCGGCCGATCGGCACGGTGTCGTACGGGGTGTCCGGCGTGGTGGGCACGCGGTGGGCGGTCGCGTCGATGGTGGCCTCGGTCGGGCCGTAGAGGTTGTGCACCTCGGTACGCCACAACGCGGCCGTCTCCTCGGCGAGGGCGCGCGGCAGGGGCTCCCCGCCGCACAGGACGGCGCGCAGACCGGGCAGGGGCGCGGCGTCGGCCGCCTCGGACAGGACGAGGGCGAGGTGCGAGGGCACGAACTGGGCGACGGTGACACCGAACCGGCTCATCCAGGAGACCAGCGTGTCCGGTTCCGTGTTGGCCCCGGACGGCAGCAGGCACACCTCGGCGCCGTACATCAGCGGGAGCCACACCTCCCACACGGAGGCGTCGAAGCTGGTGGACGTCCGGGCGAGGACCCGGTCCTGCGGAGTGACCGCCAGGTGACCCGCCATCCAGGCCATGTGGTTGGCCAGGGCGCCGTGGGTGACGACCACTCCCTTGGGGCGGCCGGTCGAGCCGGAGGTGTAGATGATGTACGCGGGATCCGCCGGGTGGGGGGTGTACGGGGGCGGAGTGGCGGGGTGTACGGGCGGCTGGAGCGGGGCGTCGACGGCGAGCCGTGGGATGTCGCCGGTGGGCACGTCCTCCGTGGTGAGGACCAGGACGGGCCGGGCGTCGTCCAGCATGTGGCGGATGCGGGCGTGCGGGTAGGCCGGGTCGACCGGCAGGTACGCGGCGCCGGACCGCAGCACGGCCAGCATCGCGACGACGGTGTGCACGGAGGGCCGCGCGGCGATGGCGACCCGGGTCTCCGGGCCCGCGCCGCGCTCGCGCAGCGCGTGGGCGAGGGCGTCGGCCCGGGCGTCGAGCTCGGCGTAGGTGAGGTGGGTGTGCGCGTCGCGCACGGCGACGGCTCCGGGCGTACGCAGGGCCTGTTCCCGGACCGCTTCGGGGGCGGTGAGTGCCGGCAGGGGCCGGGGCGTGCCCTGTCCTCGGGCGAGGAGGTCGTCCCGCTCGGCCGGGGTGAGGGGGTCCAGGTCGCCGATGGGCCGGCCGGGTTCGGTGACGGCCTGGGTGAGGACGCGCGCGAAGCGGGCGCAGAGGGCGCGGGCGGTGGCGGCGTCGAAGAGGTCGGTGGCGTACTCCAGGTAGCCGCCGATGCCCCCGGCGGCCTCCTCGGCCTCTGCGGTCCCACCGGTCTCGGTCAGCGAGAACGTGAGGTCGAACTTGCTGCCCCCGTGGTGCCGGGACCGGTCCCGGACGGTGATGCCCGGCAGCTCCGGCTCGGCCCGGTCCTGGTTCTGGAGGACCAGCATCGTCTGGAAGAGGGGGTGGTGGTCGCCGGACCGCTCCGGGTTGACGGCCTCCACGATCCGCTCGAAGGGCAGGTCGCTGTGGCCGAAGGCGGCGATGTCGGCCTGCTTGACCCGGTCGAGGAGTTCGCGGAACGTCGGCTCGCCGGACAGGTCGGTGCGCAGGACGACGGTGTTGACGAAGAAGCCCACCAGATCGTCCAGCGCCTCGTCGGTGCGCCCGGCCACCGCCGTACCCAGCGGGATGTCGCTGCCCGCTCCGTGGGCGCCGAGCGTCACGGCGAGCGCCGACTGGAGCACCATGAACGGCGTGCACCCGGCGGTGCGGGCGAGACGGACGAGCGCGGCGTGCGCCGGGGCGGGCAGCTCGAAGGGGACGGAGGCGCCCCGGTGGCTGGGCACGGCGGGGCGCGGCCGGTCGAGGGGCAGGTCGAGCAGGCCGGGGGCGCCGCGCAGCGCCTCCCGCCAGAAGGCGGTCTGCCGGGCGGCGAGGCTGTCCGGATCGCCGTCGTCGCCGAGCAGTTGGTGCTGCCAGAGGGTGTAGTCGGCGTACTGCACGCGCAGCGGCGCCCAGTCCGGGGTGCCGCTGCCCTCGGTCCGGGCCAGGTAGGCGGCGGAGAGGTCGCGGCAGAGTGGGGCGAGGGACCAGCCGTCGGCGACGATGTGGTGCAGCACGAGGACCAGGACGTGCCGGGCGGGCCCGTGCCGGAGCAGGTGGGCGCGGACGGCGGGGTCCCGGCCCAGGTCGAAGGGAGCGGTGCTCAGACGGCGTACCGTTTCCGCCTCCCAGGCGTCCGCGTCCCCGTCGGCAGGAGGGTGTTCGACGGTGAGGGGGAGGAGCGACGCGGCGGCGTCCGCGTCGGTGATCCGCTGGCGGGCGACGCCGTCGTGCTCGGCGAAGACGGTGCGCAGGCTCTCGTGCCGGACGGCCACATCGGCCAGGGCGCCGCGCAGCGCCTCGGTGTCCAGGGGGCCGTCGAGCTCCAGGACGAGCGGGACGTTGTAGGTGTCGCCGGGGGCCTCGGACCGGTTGAGGAACCAGAGGCGCTGCTGCGCGAAGGACAGCGGCAGCACCTCGGGCCGGGTCTGCGGTACGAGGACGGGCCGTGCGGCCCCCGCCGTGTCCAGGGCGGCGGCCAGGGAGGCGACCGTGGGGTGGTCGAAGAGCGTGGCCAGGGCGAGTTCGGCGCCGAGGGCGGCCCTGACCCGGCCGGTGAGGCGGGTGGCGAGCAGCGAGTGGCCGCCCAGGGCGAAGAAGCTGTCGTCCACCCCGACCGCGCTCACCCCCAGGACGTCGGCGAACAGCCCGGCGAGCACTTCCTCGTACGCGGTGCGCGGGGCGCGACCGGTGCCGGTGGTGGTCCGGGGCGCGGGCAGGGCGCGGCGGTCGACCTTGCCGTTGGGGTTGAGGGGCAGGTCGTCGAGGACGACGAAGGCGGACGGCACCATGTACGCGGGCAGGGTGCGCCCGACGCGGCGGGCCAGCGCGGCGGTGTCCGTGCGGGCTCCGGGGGCGGGCACGACGTAGGCGACGAGCCTGCGGTCGCCGGGGGTGTCCTCGCGGACGACGACGCAGGCGCCGCGCACGTCCGGGTCGGTGAGCAGGGCGTGCTCGGTCTCGGCCGGTTCGATGCGGAAGCCCCGCAGCTTGACCTGGCCGTCGGCGCGCCCTACGTACTCGATGTCCCCTGCGGCGGTCCAGCGCACGAGGTCGCCGGTGCGGTACATCCGGCTGCCGGGCGCCCCGTGCGGGTCGGCGACGAAGCGGGCGGCCGTGAGCGCGGGGCGGCCCTGGTAGCCGCGCGCGACGCCGTGCCCGCTCACGTACAGCTCGCCCACCACGCCGGGCGGCACCAGGGCCAGGACGCCGTCGAGGACGTACAGGCCCATCCCGTCCAGCGGGCGGCCGATGGGCGGCACACCGGAGGCGTCGGTGGTGACGGGGTGGCGGGTGGCGAAGGTGGTGGTCTCGGTGGGGCCGTACACGTGCAGGATCAGCGTGCGGGGCGAGGCGGCGGCGACCCGTTGCATGAGGTCGGGGGTGGCGGCCTCACCGCCGGCGGCGACCACGCGCAGCCCGGCGAAGACCGCGGGGTCCGTCTCGGCCATCACGTTGAACAGGGCCGTCGTCAGGAACAGCGCGGTGACGCCGTGCCGTTCCACCGCCTCGCGGACGACGCGCGCCTCCAGGACGCCACCGGGGGCGACGACCACCCGGCCGCCGTTCAGGAGCGGCGTCCAGATTTCGAAGGTGGAGGCGTCGAAGACGTACGCCGAGTGCATGAGGACCGCGTCGGACACCCCGTCGGTCCAGGTGCTGTCCGCGGCCAGGGCCAGGACGTCGGCGTGGGTGACTCCGACGCCCTTGGGCAGCCCGGTGGAGCCGGAGGTGAACATGACGTACGCGAGCCGGTCGGGTCTGCTGATCCGGGGCAGCGGTCCGGGCCGTTCCGGCGCACCGTCGAGCACCCGGCCGCGCGCGTCCACGACGAGGAGCGGCCGTTGGGCGGCGGCCTCGCGGACCCAGGGTTCGCGGGCGGTCCTCTCGTCGGCGATCAGGGCGCGGACGTGGGCCGACTCGGCGACGCGATCGAGCCGTTCGGCGGGCCAGGCCGCGTCCATCGGGACGTAGGCGGCACCCGCGGCGACGGTCGCGAGTGTGGCGGCCGGCACGGCGGCCGAGCGCCCCAGGAGCACCCCGACGCCGTCCTCGGCTCCGATGCCCCAGCCGGTCAGCGCGGTCGCGAGGTCGTCGGCCACCCGGTCCAGCTGCCGGTACGAGAGGGTGTGGGGCCCGTCCACGACGGCCGGGGTGTCCGGGGTCCGGCGCGCCTGGTCCCGGAACGCTTCCGGCAGGGTCCGCGCGACGGCCTTCCCGGGCAGGGCGGTGCCGAGCCCCTGGGCACGCAGGGCGGGGGCGGTGGCTTCGACCACGAGCGGCAGGCCGCCCAGGGGCAGGCCGGGGTCGGCGGCCGCCAGGGCGGAGACGAAGGACACGACGGCCTGCTCGTGCAGCCGCACGTCCTCGGGGCGGTAGAGGTCGGGCCGGGCGTCGAACCCGATCAACGGCCCCTTGCCCTCGGCCCGTTCGGAGACGAAGAGCGACACGTCGTCCACCGGACCGACCGACAGCACCCGGGAGGGTGCGGGGATTCCGGCGAAGTCCCGGTCGTAGTCGTAGCCCATGATGTTGACGACGATGCCGGTGAGGCGGGCCGCGTCCTCGGCCGTGTTCAGTTCACGGGCGAGTTGTTCGCGCGAGAAGCGGCGGTGGCGCAGGGCGCCGCGCATCTCGGCCGCGGCCGCGCGGACGAGATCGCCGACGGACATGGCGTCGGTGAGCGTCAGGCGCAGCGGCAGGATGTTGGCGGTCATGCCGACGATGTGCCGCAGCCCGCCGTGCCGGCCGTTCGAGGCGAGGCCCACGGTGACCTCGCGGGTGCCGGTGACCCGGGCGGTGTACGCGGCGACCGCGGCGACCAGGACGGCGCTCCACGTGGTGCGGTGGGCGGCGGCGAGCCGGCGCAGGTCCTCGAAGACTTCGGCGGACAGGGACTCGCCGGTGTGCAGCCGCGAGCCCGGGGTGCCGGGGGCGGTCGGCGCGTCGGGCCCGCCCGGCGCGGGGAGGCCGGTGCGGCGGCGGATGAGCGATCTGCCGCTGTGCGCGTCGTCGTCCGAGGGGGCGTCGGGGGCCGGGGCCGCGAACCTGGCGGTCCAGTAGGCGCGGTCGGCCTCGTGGCGGCCGGATTCCCGGTAGGCCGTCTCGTCGGCGACCAGTTCGCGCAGGGGGGCGGCGGGCAGCGTGACCTCGGCGAGGTCCTCGCCCCGCACCGCGCGTCCGTAGAGGTCGGCCACGGTGCGGGTGAAGACGGCGCCGCCGAGACCGTCGACGGCTATGTGGTGGAAGCGGACGTACCAGTAGGACAGCCCGTCGCCGGCGCGGAGCAGGGCCATGTGGTGGCGGGGGCGGTGCAGGGTGTCGGGTGTGGCCATGTCCGCCGCCAGATAGCGCTCGACCTCGGCGGCGGGGTCGGCGGCCCCGGACACGTCCACGACCCGGAGCCGGCGGGCACCGGGCTCGCGGACGATCCGCTGGAGGAGGACGTCGCCCTCCGTGACGAACTCGAGGTTGAGGCTGTCGCACAGCTCGTAGGCCCGGTCGACGGCGGCGGCGAATAGGGTTTCGTCCAGGTCGCCCCGGATCTCGAAGCATTCACCGATGTTGTATTTCGGGCTGTCGGGGTCGACGAGTTGCCCGTACCACACACCCTGCTGGGCTGCGGTCGTTCCGAAGAACTCTTCGGGAGCGGATTGCGGGGAGGCGGAGCCGTTTTCGCGCATGCCGGGACACACCTTCGGGGAGAGCTTTCGGGGACGAAGAGGGCAGGACGAAGCCGCCGTGCCGGTGCGGCGTCCATGGCCGGCAACGGGCGGGAAAAAGCGAGGAGAACGTCACCGCGCCCATGTCTGGGCACCACGGGAGCGGCTTCCCGTCAGGAAAACCGGAAGCGGGCCCGGTTTTCTTTGCTTATCGAGGACAGGCCGACGCACAGTCCAGCAATGAGGCAATAAAGCCGCGTGACTGCGGCATGAACATTTCTCGTCGGAACATGATCGATCACCACTCCAGACTGATCGACTTTGCCCGAATGGGAACGACACCGACCGAAAGGGGCAGGAGCGTGTGCCTGCGGGTCGGTTCGGCCCGCAGGCACACGCGCCGCTCTATCCGGCGTCGGCCTCCATGGCCCGTACCAGGCCGGCGGGCCGCATGTCCGTCCACGCGGCCTCGACGGCGTCCAGACACTCCTGCCGCGAACCCTCCGGACCGCCGACGCTCCAGCCGCCCGGAACCTCGATGTGCGCCGGCCACAGCGAATACTGGCCCTCGCCGTTCACCAGCGTCACGAACCGACCCGACTCGTCATCGAAAGGATTGGTCACGACCGTCCCCCCACTTGTTTTTCCACATGCCACCGCATGTTCCTCAGATATATGCGGGCCTGCCGCACGGATTCACCGCTCCCCCACCATCGAACCGCCGGCCCCTACCGCGCAAGCCCGGCCGCACGGGACGGAGATACGTTACGCCTCGGTATACCGACGTGACGCCGATGGCCGGCCGGTCATCCGGCTTCGCCCGTTCACGCCAATCACCATAGAGGACCACCGACAGCCCAAGAGTCGAATTCGGACCATTACTTATCGGCCCGTACGGCCGCGACGTGCAGGAAGGCCGGCCGGAGACATATGCCAAGGCCGCTCCCCCGGAAACTTTCAGCCACCCGATGTCCCGATTGTGCGCATTTCACTAAATACGACCCGCGCACATTCAGATAACCGCCGGCGTACACCCCCTCCTCCACGGGCACGCGCCGAACTCGTCGCGCTCCCGTGCGCCGGGTGCGCGCCCCATTCGGAATCAATGGCCATTCCCGTCACCCTGCGTCATACCCCGGGCCGTGGCGCAGGCAGTCACCCGGCCGGGGCGTCCGGCACCGCATGCGATACGAATGCCGTGTGACCGAAGAGATCCCGCCCGCGACCGTGCGCGTGTTCATCGCCCTCGCTCCGCCCGACCCGGCGAAGGACGAGCTGGCCCGGGAGTTGCGCCCCGTCTACGGGACGCACCCGCAGGTGCGGTGGAACCGGGTGGAGGACTGGCACATCACCCTGGCGTTCCTGGGTGCGCTCCCGGTGGACACCGTGCCGCTGCTGCGTCCGCCGCTCGCCGCCCTCGCCGCGTCCCACCCCGCTCCCCGCCTGGCGCTGCACGGCGGCGGCACGTTCGACGAGCGGGTGGCGTGGAGCGGGATCGCCGGCGACCTCGACGGACTGCACCGGCTCGCCGACGACGTACGGGCCGCGGTCCGCGACTGCGGGATCGGCCTGGAGGACCGGCCGCTGCGCCCCCATCTGACCCTGGCCCGGGTGCGCCGGGGCGACCACACATCGGCCGGGGAGATCGCCGCGCGGCTCACGGAGTTCCGGGGCCGCCCCTGGCCCGCCGAGCGCCTGCACCTGGTCGGCGGCAACGCGGGGCAGGGCCCCGGGCACATCCGCTACCGCGACATCGAGGCCTGGCCGCTCGGCACGGCTGCCGGTGCCGCCGCGCCGCCCGCACGTCCCTGAGAGGGGCCGCCCCGGCCGTTACGCCAGCCTGACCGGAGTGGGGCGTGGCTCCGTGTGTTGGTGGGGTTCGGGGGTACCCCTGTGGAACGGTGGGCTGACTTCGGCTCGCACCACACAAAGCGGAGAGGGTTGCACTGATGGGACACGGCGGAAACGTGATCGCGGAGCTCACCACGGACCACCGCGAGGTCGATGAACTGTTCGCGAAGATCGAGGCCCAGCCGGTCGGTGACGAGCAGCGCAGGAAGCTCGCCGACGAGCTGACGGTCGAGCTGGTCCGGCACTCCGTCGCGGAGGAGATGCACCTCTACCCGGCGGTGCGGCGATTCGTGGACGACGGCGACGACATGGCCGACAAGGAGCTGGAGGACCACGCGAAGGTGGAGCAGCACCTCAAGGAGCTGGAAGGGCTGCCGGCGGACGACCCGCAGTTCGACCACCTGGTGGCCAAGCTGAAGCTCGAGGTGAGCGAGCACGTGCGCGACGAGGAGAACCGGCTGTTCCCGCTGCTGGCGGCGGCCGTCTCCCCCGAGGCCCTGGACGAGCTGGGCGAGAAGGTGCGCGCGGCGAAGAAGACGGCCCCGACGCGTCCGCATCCCTCCGCCCCCGACACCCCGCCCGGCAACAAGATCCTCGGCCCCGGCGCCGGTCTGGTGGACCGGGCCCGCGATCTGCTGAGCGGTCGCGGCAAGGGCTGAAGCATCTCCGCGCTTCCCGGGGTCTCAACAGGCGCGGGCCGGGCCGAGGCGCAGGCGGTCGAGCAGGCCCGCGTGGTGGAGGCGGGCTATCGGCTCCAGCAGGTCGGGGTGGCGCAGCAGTGCGGTGGCGGCCAGGTCGTGCGCGCTGGGCTCCGTCAGGCGGCGGAATTCGGCGGGGGCGGTCACACCGTGCTCGGTCTCTTCGAGCGCCTTCACCGCTTCCCGCGCCGCGTCGGGCGCGGTGAGCAGATGGGCGGCCCAGCTGGCGACGACCTCGTCGACCCAGCTGCGCCAGGCCGCGTCCGTCGGGCCGGCCGCCGCCCGGCCGTGGCCGCCGGTGACCTCGTCCAGGCGGGCGGATCCGCCGGGGCCGGTCAGGACCACGAGAGCGGCGTCCAGGTCGGTCGGGTAGCGGAGCCAGGTGGCGACCGTGACGGCCTGGCGGGCCTGCGCCTCGGCGAGGGCGGCGGTGAGCGGGCCCCCGCCGGCCGGGAACGCGCGCGTCAGCCACCGGGTGGTGGCAGCGATGAGCGGGGCAAGGTCTGCGGGCATCGGGGCGTCCCCTCGGGTGCTGGATCGCCGTGCAGCGTACTGCGCCCTTCCCCGGCCCCCCTATGACGCAGAGCACCTTCCGGCCGTGGTGTGCGCCATGACCGGCGAGACACCCCGGGCCCTGAACGATTGGGAGAGCACACGATGAACCACCCCCGCCCCCTTCCGGGGCTGGACGAGTCCTTCTGGATGGACAGCACCGACGCACCCGGCCACCCGCCCCTGGCCTCGGACACCGATGCGGACGTCGTCGTGATCGGCGGCGGCATCGCGGGCCTGAGCACGGCGTGGGAGCTGGCCAGGGCCGGCCGGAACGTCGTGGTCCTGGAAGCGGATCGCATCGCCGCCGGGGTGACCGGCTACACGACGGCCAAGGTCTCCGCCCTCCAGTCGCTGGTGTACGACCGGCTGCGGCGGACCCGCGGCGCGGACGCGACCCGGCTGTTCGCGGCGTCGCAGCTGGACGCGGTGGAGCGGGTGGCCGGGATCGTGGAGGAGCTGGGGATCGCGTGCGACCTGGAGCGGGTGAGCGCGTACAGTTACGCGGCCGGGGCGGAGTCCCGGCACCTGGTCGAGGCGGAGGCGCGGGCGGCAGCCGACGCGGGACTCGACGTCGCGTACGTCTCCGAGACGGAACTGCCGTTCGCGATCGGCGGGGCGGTCCGGGCCCACGGCCAGGCCCAGTTCCACCCGCGCAAGTACCTGCTGGCGCTGGCCCGGGATCTGGTCGCTCAGGGCGGCCGCGTCTTCGAGCGCAGCCGGGTGACCGGGCTGTCCGAGGGGACGCCGTGCCGGGTGACCACCGAGTCGGGGCGGAGCGTGACGGCCCGGGACGTGGTCGTCGCCACGCATTACCCGGTCTTCGACCGCGCGATGCTGTTCGCCCGGCTCTCGCCCCGGCGGGAACTGGTCGTCGCCGCGCCCATCCCCGCCGATCTGGCGCCGAAGGGCATGTACATCACCGAGGACGAGGGGAAGCGCTCGGTGCGCTCCACCCCGCTCGATGACGGCCGGCGCCTGCTGATCGTGACCGGGGAGAGCTTCACTCCGGGTACCGGGGACCCCGGCGAGCGGTTCCGGCGGCTGGACGCATGGATGCACGAACGGTTCCCGGCGGCCGGCCCGACCGCGTACCGGTGGGCGGCACAGGACAACGATCCCAGCGATACGGTCCCGCTGATCGGGCCGTTCCACATCGGGGCCCGGCACACCTATGTGGCGACCGGGTTCGGCGGCTGGGGGATGACCGGCGGGGTGCTCGCCGGCCGGCTGCTGACCTCGCTCATCGCGGACGGCGTCCCGCCGCTGCCCTGGGCGGAGCTGTACGACCCCCGGCGGCTGGGCAGCGCGGTCCGCGAGGCGGGATCCTTGCTGGGGGCGCAGGCGGAGGTGGCGAAGCACTTCGTCGGCGACCGGCTGCGCGTCAGCCACCTGGACTCGGTGAGCCAGGTGGCTCCGGGAACGGGGGCGGTGGTCCGGGTGAAGGGCCGCCGCTGCGCCGTGTACCGGGAGCCGGACGGCACCGTGCGGGCGGTGTCCGCGCGGTGCACGCATCTGGGGTGCTTGGTGGCGTTCAACGAGGCGGAGACGGCGTGGGAGTGCCCGTGCCACGGCTCGCGCTTCGGCGTCGACGGCTCGGTCCTCCAGGGCCCGGCGGTGCGGCCGCTGGAGGCGCTGGACCCCGGCGACGAGGGGTGACGGCCGGCGAGGACTGCTACCGCCGCGCCATGTACAGGCTGAACGCCTTGTGCAGGACCTTGTTGAGCGGGTAGTCCCACTCGCCCACGTACTCGGCGGCCTGCCCGCCGGTGCCGACCTTGAAGCGGAGCAGCCCGAGCAGGTGGTTGCTCTCGTCGAGGGTGTCGGTGGTGCCCCGGAAGTCGTAGACGTGCGCGCCCATGGCGTGGGCGTCCCGGATCATCTGCCACTGGATGGCGTTGTTGGGCTGGACCTCGCGCCTGCGGCTGGTGGACGCTCCGTACGAGTACCAGACGTGCCCGCCGACGGTGAGCATGGTGGCGGCGGCCAGCACCTCGCCGTCGTGCGCGGCGAGGTAGAGCCGCATCCGGTCGGGGTGTTCGGCGGTGAGCGCCTTCCACATGCGCTGAAAGTACTCCAGGGGGCGGGGGATGAACCGGTCGCGCTCGGCGGTCTCGGTGTAGAGCGTGTAGAAGGTGTCCAGGTCTGCGTAGTCGCCCCGGACGACCTTGACGCCGGCCTTCTCGGCCTTCTTGACGTTGCGGCGCCACAGCTGGTTGAACCCGGCCAGGATGTCGTCGGGCGAGCGGCCGGCGAGGGGGAGCTGGAAGACGTGACGCGGCTGTCCGACGGCGAATCCGTCCTCGCCGTCGCCCCCGGACCGCTGCCACCCCATGGCTCGCAGGCGGTCCGTCAGCGCGAAGGCGCGGGGGTCCTGTTCGGTGGGTGCGACCTCGCCGAGGCGGTGGGCGTGCGGGTCGGCGATGGCCTCCTTCACGGTGGCCGCGTCCCAGCGGCGGACGACGACGGGCGGGCCCATCTTCACGGTGAACGCGCCCTGCTCCTTGAGGTGGTCCAGGAGCGGGTCCAGCCACCGGTCGAGGTCGTCGTCGTACCAGTCGATGACCGGGCCCTCGGGGAGGTAGGCGAGGTGGCGCCTGACCTTCGGCAGCGGCCGGTACAGCACCAGGGCGGTGCCGGTGATCCGGCCGTCGCCGTCGAACCAGCCGAGGCTCTCCGCCCGCCAGTCGGGCTTCACCTCGCCCCAGGACGGGACCTGCATATGGCTCGCGGACGGCAGACTGTCCACGTACGCCAGGTGCTCGTCCCGGCTGATCGTCCTCAGGCGGAGGTCCATCGGTCTGCTCCTCGTCCACGGGTCGTGATCCTTCGGCAGCCTACTGGCGGTCGTCGCGCCCCACGAGGCGAGCGAGTCGGGGGCGGGCGTTCGGGCTGGGCAGCAGCGACGCCGGGATCAGGCCGAGCGCGGCGAGCGCCGCGACGGCGGGCAGGGCGTGGCCCACGGCGAGGTCCGTCACCGCAAGGGTTCGGTGGGCGTGGCCGGTGACGGCCGACGGGGTGAGCGGCATCAGTCCGGCGGCCACGGCGATCCCGAGAGCGGGGCCCACGTTCATGGCGGTCTGCTTGAGGCCGCCGACCACTCCCGCGTACCCGGGCGGCGCGTCCCCGACGACGGTCCCGGTGGCGGTGACCATGACAGCGGTGAAGCCCGCGCCCAGCACCGCGAAGACGAGGCCGGTCTCCCACACGGAGCCCGGGCGGGAGAGGCCCAGAACGGCGAGGACGACGCACAGCTGACCGGTGATCGCGGTGCGGCGCGGCCCGAACCGGCCGAGCGCGGCCGACGCCATGGGCGCTCCGGCGATCATGAGCAGGGTCAGCGGCAGGCAGCGCAGCCCGGTGGCGAGCGGATCGAGGCCGAGCCCCTGCTGCAGGTGGAACGTGACGACGAACAGCGCGCCGAACAGGCCGCCGGACGTGGTGAGGAGCAGCGCCATCGAGGCCGTCACGGGCACCGAGCGCCTCACGGCCGGCGGTACGACCGGCTGGGCGCTGCGGCGTTCGTGCCGGACGAGCGCCGCCCCGAGGAGCACGCTCAGGAGCAGCCCGAGCCCCGTCCGGGTGCCGGTCCACCCCTCGTCGGGGATGCCGGCCAGGGTGTGCACGAGGGCGGCGAGCGCGGCGGCGAGCAGGGCGCCGGCGGTGAGGTCGAACCGCCGGTGCGCGGCTCGCGGCGCTCCGGGTGTCCGCACGGCGAGGGTGAGCGCGGCGATGACCAGGGCGGCCGGGACGTTGATCAGGAAGACGGCGCGCCAGCTCCAGTGCGTGACGAGGACTCCCCCGAGCACCGGACCGGCCGCCGCGGCGACTCCGATCGCGCTGGTCCGGACGGCGACGGCCCGGCCGAGCCGGTCGGCGGGGTGGGCGAGCCTGAGCAGGGCGAGGGTCGCGGGCTGCAGGAGCGCGCCGAACACCCCTTGTGCGGCGCGCAGGGCGATCACGAGGCCGATGCCCTGGGCGAGCGCGATGCCCGCCGACGCGGCGCCGAAGCCGAGCGCTCCGACGCACAGCAGCCGTCGGTGCCCGTACCGGTCCCCGAGCCGTCCGGCGATCACCAGGAGGGCGGCGACCGCGAGAAGGTAGGCGGTGCTCGTCCACTGGACCTCGGTGACGGTCGCCCCGAGGTCGCTGCGCAGGTCCGGCTGGGCGACGAGCAGCACGGTGCCGTCCAGGGCGACGATCATCGCGCCCGCCACCGAGGCGAGGAGCGCGGTGCGGGGCCGTACGGCGGTGCCGGTCACGCGTCCGCCCGGCCGAGGTGGGCGTCGAGCACCGCCGTGACGAGCGGGGCCGTCCCCTCACCGGCGCCGGGAAGGGCGAGTTGGAGGCTGCCGCTCGCCCGGAGTACGGCGATGCCGTGCAGGTTGGTCCACAGGGCGGCCGCGGCCAGGGCGGGCGGCGCGGCGGAGTCGTACGCGGGTCCGGTGCCGCCTTCCGCGCGGTGGGCGCGGTCCCGGGTGACCAGCTCGACGAGCCGCGCGAACAGCGGGAGGGTCGACTCGCGCAGGCGCGGCCGGTCCGGCGCGCCCGTGTCCGGGTCACTGGCGTGGACCTCGCTGTCCAGCAGGTCGTGGCGGAACATCAGCTCGAACATGCCGCCGTGCTCACCCGCGTAGTCCAGGAAGGCGTCGGCGAGGCCCCGCAGCTGCTCGCGCGGTGTCCCGGCCTCGTCGGTCGCCGCCGCGAACCGGGCGGCGAGCTCGGTGAAGCCGCGCCGGGCGATAGCGGAGAGCAGGGCGTGGTGGGTCGGGAAATAGCGGCGCGGGGCGCCGTGGGAGACCCCGGCGCGACGGGCGATCTCCCGGAGGCCGAGTGAGGCCGAGCCTTCGGTCATGACGAGGTCCACACCCGCGTCGATGAGGCGTTCCCGCAGGGAGTGGGCTCGGGCCGCTTGGTTCACTTGGTCCATAGACAGTGTCTACCAGCTTTCCGTAGACGGTGTCTACGCCCCTGTGCCCCGCGTATCCGTGGGGCACACACTCCGATGCCGTCGCCCAAGATGCGGGCGCGGCGGGAGTGAGCAGACTGGGTGCCATGGCAGATCAGCGGCGCTCCCAGGCGGGAACCACGAAGACGGCGACCAAGCGGCGTACCCCGTCCGCACGGGGCCCCGAACACGCGGCCCGCGCTGCCATCCAGAGCCTGGAGGGTCTCATCGACCACCACGCGGAGGGCGTGTCCGCCGTCCGGCGCACCGACGACGGCTGGTGCGTTGTCGTGGACGTTCTCGAAGTGCCCCGGATTCCGGACACCACCAGCCTCCTCGCCTCCTACGAGGTGCAGCTCGACCGGTCCGGTGAGCTCCTGGAATACCGCAGGGTCCGCCGGTACCGCCGGGGCGCCGCCGACGAGTGAGCGGCGTCCACTCCCCTGCCGGAAGGACATTTCATGACCGCGACCACCTACTCCGACGAAGTCGTCGCCTGCCCGCCGCGCGCCGGCACCCTGTACGACGTACTGGAGCTGATCCTCGACCGGGGCATGGTGATCGATGTCTTCATCAGGGTCTCCCTGGTCGGCATCGAGATCCTGAAGATAGACGCGCGCATCGTCGTCGCGAGCGTGGACACGTATCTGCGGTTCGCCGAGGCGTGCAACCGGCTGGACCTCGAACGGGACTCCGGCAGCACCACGGTTCCGGAGCTGATCGGCGGCGGCGCCGTCAAGTCCATCGGCAAGCGGAAGGTGCGCCGGGCCGCCGAGTCGGTGGGCGACACCGTGCGCAAGGCGGTCGGCGGCGACGACGAGGAGCCGGAGGAGCGGCCGAAGAAGCGGCGGGCCCCGGCGCGCGACAGCGAGAGCCGACGCCGCCGTGCGGAGGCGTGAGCCGTGACAGCCGACGGTGTGTACGTGTACGCCATCACCCGGGCCGGGGCCGCGCTGCCGGACGGTCAGGGCGGTGTGGGCGGCCCGCCCGCCCGGCTGCGGACGGTACGGCAGGGCCGGCTCGCCGCGGTCGTCAGCGACGCTCCCCCGGACCTCCGGGCGCGCCGCCGCGATCTGCTCGCCCACCAGGAACTGCTGCTGCGCCTGATGGACGAGGGGCCCGTGCTGCCCATGCGGTTCGGCATGGTGGCCCCCGACCAGGACACCGTGGAGCGGCAGTTGGCCGCGGGTGAGGACGGCCATGTGGCGGCCCTGAAGCGGCTCGCCGGCTGCCACGAGATCAACGTGAAGGCCCTCGCCGCCGAGGACGCGCTCGCCGATGTGGTCGCCGAGGACGGGACCGTACGCAAGCTGCGGGAGGCCGCGCGGCGGCGTCCGGGCTACGAGGCCAGTCTGCGGCTGGGCGAGGCGGTGGCCGCCTCACTCGCGCGGCGGGCCGCCGAGGCGGGGCGGCGGGTGCTGCGGGAGCTGACGCCGAGGGCCCGGGCGGTGGCGGCAGGCCCGGAGGTCCAGGGGTGCGCGCTCAACGTGTCGTTCCTGGTGGAGCGCGAAGCCAGTGACGCGTTCCTGGCCGAGGCGCGGCGGTTCGCGGGCGACAACCGCGGCCATGTGGAACTCCGCCTCGCCGGGCCGCTGCCGTGCTACAGCTTCGTCTCCGCCGAAGCCCGGCCGGCCCCCGTGGGCGGTGGCTGAGATGGGCCTCATCACCGGTCTGCTGACGCTGCCCGTCGCACCCGTCCGGGGGGTGGTGTGGGTGGCGGAGAAGCTGAACGACGCCGCCGAGCGGGAACTGCACGACCCCGACGTATTGCGCGCCCAATTGGCCGTACTCAACCAGGAGTTGGAGGCCGGAGACATCACGATCGAGGAATTCGAACGGGAAGAGGAGCGGCTGCTCGACCGGCTGCACGCCGTTCGCGCAGCCGGCCGAGTGCCAAGCGATCGAAGGTGACGTGCTCATGGATGACGAGGCCAAGGTAGCGCTCGCAGCCGCGGTGGTCGGCGGCTACGTGCTGGGCAGGAGCAAGAAGGGCCGGATGGCCCTGACCGTCGCGACGTACCTGGCGGGCCGGAGGTTCGGGCTCCAGCCCCGCCAGCTCGCCGCCGAGGGCATGCGCCGCCTCGGCGAAGTCCCCCAGGTCGCGGAGCTCCAGGAACAGCTGCGGGGCGAGGTCATGGACGCGGGCCGCAAGGCCGTGACGGCGGCGGCGAACCGCGGCATGTCCTCGCTGGCCGACGCGATCGGCGACCGCACCGCCCGGCTCACCGAGGGGCAGGGCGACGAGGAAGAGGACCAGGACGAGTACGACGACGAGCCGTACGAGGACGAGTACGACGACGCGTACGAAGAGGAACCGGAGGACGAAGAGGAACCGTACGAGGACGAAGAAGAACCGTACGAGGAAGAGCCCCGGGACGAGGACGAGGAGGACGACGAGGACGAGGGCGAGGGATACGACGACGAGGGCGAGGACGAGGAAGACCAGGAGTCCCCCGAGCCCCCCGCCGAGAAGGCACCGCCGAAGAAGGCACCGTCCAAGAAGGCAGCCGCCAAGAAGGCCCCGGCCAAGAAGACCCCGGCGAAGAAGCAGGCCGCCAAGAAGTCCGCCCCGGCCAAGAAGGCTGCCACCGCACAGAAGACCCCCGCCAAGAAGACAGCGGCGAAGAAGAGCGCGGACAAGAAGCCCGCGGCGAAGAAGGCCGCACCCGCGAAGAAGGCGGCCCGGGCCAAGAAGGCGGCGCCGAAGAAGTCGGCGCCCGCGAAGAAGGCCGCGGCCAAGAAGACCGCCCCGGCGAAGAAGTCCGCAGCGAAGAAGACGTCGTCGTCCAAGCGGACCGCTTCCAAGCGCACCGACCGTCGGAGGTAGCACGTCATGGCCAGGACAGATCAGGACGAGTCCGGGACGCAGGAATCGGGTCTCGACCGGCTCCGCGAGGAGGTGTCGGGCTTCCTCAGCGCGAAGATGGAGGACCTCGCGGGCAAGGCGAGCGGCAAACTGACGGATGTCGCGCAGCAGCTCACCGACTCCGCGGAGGGCGGCGGCTCCCTGCCCGCCGTGGCCTCCCGGGTGCTCCAGGGCGAATCACCGCTGAAGTCGTTCGTCTCGGAGAAGGCCAAGGGCGTGAAGGACAACGTCACGGAGAAGGCCAAGGAGGCGTTCGGCGGCGGCAAGGGGAAGAGCAAGTCGAGCGGTGGCGGCAAATCGATGAACATCGTGGAAGTCCTCGATGTCGGCGTGCCCCTGCGTACGGCGTACGACTACTGGACCCAGTACGACCGCTTCAGCAGCTTCGCCAAGGGTGTCCAGGACGTCTCGACGGAGGACGAGGCCAAGAGCGACTGGAAGGTCAAGATCGGTCCGTCCTCACGCAGCTTCAAGGCGACCGTCCAGGAACAGGTCCCCGACGAACGCATCGTCTGGACCTCGGAGGGCTCGAAGGGCACCACGCGCGGTGCCGTCAGCTTCCATGAGCTGGCACCGAACCTGACCCGCATCGTGCTGGTGGTCGAGTACTACCCGTCCGGCTTCTTCGAGAAGACGGGCAACCTCTGGCGGGTCCAGGGGCGCCGCATCCGCCTGGACTTCAAGCACTTCCAGCGGTACGTCACCCTCACCGACGAGGAGCCCGACGGCTGGCGCGGCGAGATCCGCGAGGGTGAGGTCGTCGTCTCCCACGAGGACGCGGTGGCCGAGGAGGAGTCCGAGGGCGACGAGGAGCAGCCGGAGGACGAGGGTTACGAGGACGAGGACGAGGACGAGGACGAGACCGAAGGCGAAGAGGACGAGGACGAGGGCGACGAGGACGAAGACCAGGACGGCGAGGAGGACGACGAGGACGAGTGGGAGGGCGACGAGGAACCGGAGGAAGAAGAAGAGGACGAGGAGGACGAGGAGGACGAGGACGAGGACGAGGACGAGGACGAGGAGCCCGCCCCCAGCAGGCGGCGCGCGCGGAGGTCCCGTCGTGACTGATCTCGACTTCCGGCAGGACACGGCCTACGCGCCCGCAGGCCCGCACACGACCAACCTGGCCGACATCCTCGAACGGGTCCTGGACAAGGGCATCGTCATCGCGGGCGACATCAAGATCGATCTGCTGGACATCGAACTGCTCACCATCCGGCTCCGCCTGTTCGTCGCCTCCGTCGACACGGCGAAGAAGGCCGGGATCGACTGGTGGGAGACCGATCCCGCGCTCAGTTCGCACGCGGCGCGCAATGCCCTGCAGGACGAGAACCGGGAGCTGCGGGCCCGCCTCGACGCCCTTGAGTCACAGGCGTCCGAACCGAAGCAGTCGTCACCGTCGCGGAACTGAGCAGAGGAGACCCCCGCACATGACCGAGGACACCCGCTCGTCCGCGGATGCCCGTGCCGTCTACGTCTACGCCGTGTGCCGCACCGAGGAGCAGCCGGACCCCACCGGTCCGGCGGGCGTCACGGGTGACAGCCCGTTGCGCGCTCTGCCCCTCGGCCCCGCGCTCACCGCGGTCGTCCAGACCGTGCGGGCGGCGGACTTCACCGACGAGGCGTGGCAGGCCCGGCTCGCCGACGAGCCCGAACTGGAGCGGTACGCACGGGCCCACCACGAGGTCGTGTGCGCGATGGCCGCCCGGCACCCGACGGTGCCCCTTCCGCTGGCCACGCTGTACCACGACGAGGAGCGGGCCCGGGCGGCGCTGAACATGGAGGCCCGGCGCTTCCACGCCGCGCTGGAGCGTACGGCGCACCACTCCGAGTGGGGCGTGAAGGTGTACGTGGCCGACGCACCGGCCCGGGAGGCGGCCGAGGCCGCCCCGCAGCGCCCGGCGACCGGGGCCGGCCGGGCCTACCTCGACCGGAAGCGGAGCCTGCGGGACCGGCGCGAACGGAACCGGACGGACGGGCTGCGGATCGCCGAGGTGGTGGACGCGGACGTCAGCGGCCTGGCCACCGCCTCGCGCCGGCTGCCCTTCCACGGCCCCCGGGTGCCGGACGAGCGGCGCACCCAGGTGCTCAACGCCACGTATCTGGTGGCCGAGGACCGGGCGGCGGAGCTGGCGAGGCTGGCGGACAACCTCCGCGAGCGGACCGGGGCGCACGTCGAGCTGTCGGGGCCCTGGGTCCCGTACTCCTTCGTCGGTGAGGTGTAACGGTGGAACGCGCCGTCGTGCCGTGGGACGAGCCGGAGCCGCTGAGCGGGCCGATCGGGGTGCCCCTGGTCGATCTGCTCGACCGGGTGCTGGCGACCGGGGTGGTCATCAGCGGTGACCTGGTCATCGCGATCGCCGATGTGCCTCTCGTGCGCCTGTCGCTGCACGCGCTGCTGTCGTCGGTCAGCGAGCGGGTGCCGGCGCCCTGGGCGGACGGGGGGCCGTTGTGACGGACGCGCGGGTCGATCTGGACTCCGGCAAGGTGGGCCAGGACCTCGTCACGCTGGTGCTCACCGTGGTGGAGCTGCTGCGGCAGCTGATGGAGCGCCAGGCGATCCGGAGAATCGACGAGGGTGACCTCACCGAGGAGCAGACCGAGGAGATCGGCACGACGCTGATGCTCCTGGAACAGCGGATGACGGACCTGTGCGAGCAGCACGGGGTGCGGCCCGAGGATCTGAATCTCGACCTCGGGCCGCTGGGGACACTGCTGCCGCGCGACTGAGCCGGCAGGGGCCGCGCCCCCCTGCGCCGATCACCCGAATGGCGGGGGCGCGGGAGCCGGAGGAGAGTGGGATGAGGGGCGGAACGGCTTCCGCCGGGCAGCCCCTCATCCCACTCCAGCTCTTTCCGTGTGAGGAACTCATGGCGACCAACGAAAGCGTCGGCGGCACGCTGCTGGATGGCGGCGCGGCGGGCGGCACACGAGGGACGACGACCATCGCGGACAACGTGGTCGCGACCATCGCCGGTATCGCGGTACGGGAGACCGACGGGGTCCATTCCGTCGGCAAGGGCCCTTCGCGAGCGCTCGGAGCCGTCAAGGACAAGGTCTCCCGCTCCAGCGACCCGGGGCGGGGCGTCAAGGTGGAGGTCGGCGAGAAGCAGACCGCCGTCGACGTCGACATCGTCGTGGAGTACGGCGCGCCCATCCTGGACACCGCCCGCAGCCTCCGTACCAACGTCACGGACGCCGTCGAGACGATGACCGGTCTCGAAGTGGTCGAGATCAACATCAACGTCACCGACGTCCATGTGCCGGGAGAGGACGACGACGAGGACGAGGACGAGACGTCCACGCGTTCCTCGCGCGTCCGGTGAGGCAGTCCCGGCGGGCGGGTCTCAGTCCTCGGTGAGGATGCCTTCGCGGAGTTTGCCGAGTATGCGGGCGATGAGCCGTGAGACGTGCATCTGGGAGAGACCGAGACGTTCACCTATCTGGGACTGCGTCATCTCCTGGCCGAACCGCATCTGGACGATGGCGCGCTCCCGTTCGTCCAGCGTCTCCAGCAGGGGCGCGAGGGCGTGCAGGTTCTCGACCAGCTCGATCCCCGGGTCGCACTCGCCGGTGATGTCCGCGTGGGTGCGGCTCACCCCGCTCGGGCTGTCGGACTCCGCCCCGTCGAGGGGCACGTCCAGCGAGTGCGCGGTGTAGCCGTTCGAGGCGACCAGGCCCTCGATGACGTCCTCCTCGCTGATGCCGAGGCGTTCGGCGAGTTCGGCGACGGTGGCCTCCCGGCCGAGCGAGGTGGCCAGTTCCTCCTTGGCCTTGGCGAGGGTGACCCGGAGTTCCTGGAGACGCCGGGGCACATGGACGGACCACGTGGTGTCCCGGAAGAAGCGCTTGATCTCACCGACGATGTAGGGGATGGCGAATGAAGTGAATTCGACTTCCCTGGTGAGTTCGAAGCGGTCGATGGCCTTGATCAGGCCAATGGTGCCCACCTGGATGATGTCCTCCATCTGGCCGTTGCCGCGATTGCGGTACCGGGCCGCGGCGAAGTGCACCAGGGTGAGGTTCATCTCGATGAGCGTATTGCGGGCGTACTGGTACTCCGCCGTTCCCTCTTCGAGGGTCTGCAACCGGTCGAAGAACAGCTTGCTGAGTGCCCGGGCGTCCTTGGGCGCGACCTTCAGCGGATCGGCGATCTCCGGGAGTTCGGCCGGCGCACCTGTCGTGGTCCCCGGCACCTGCGCAGATACGGATATCGACATGGCGATCATTCCCTTCCGTCGGACAGCGGCTGCTTACGCATACGCGAAGCTGCGACTACCCGGAGCCATGCGTTCCACACACGCCTGCGCCAAAAGTCCCGGGACTCACCCTCTGACGCGCCCCCGGCAGGGAGGGGTCAGCGCGGGGGGTAGGGCGAGTCGGCGAGGACCCGGGCGAGGTGTGCGGCGTTGAGGGCCATCTGGTGGGTGGTGGACCTGACGGCGTCGGGTGTCTCCTCCAGGTCGCGGTAGTCGGTGCCGTGCATGGCCTCGCCGACCCAGTAGCTCACCGCGCCGGGTGCGAGGGTGAAGCCCAGGTCGTTGAGGCCCTGGAAGAGGTCGGCGCTCACCTTGTGGGCGCCGTCCTCGTTGCCGACGACGGCCACCATGCCCACCTTGCCGTAGGGCAACTGCCGTCCCTCTTCATCGGTTTCGGAGATGTCGGCGTTCAGCCGTTCCAGTACGCGCTGGCAGAGGCTCGCCGGGTGCCCGAGCCAGATCGGGGTGGCCAGCAGCAGGATGTCCGCCGCCATCACCTTCTCGCGCAGCCGGGGCCACTCGTCCCCGTCACCCATGTCCTGGGCGATCCCGGGCCGCACGTCGTGGTCGGCGACCCGCACCGTCTCCCCCTTCACACCCAGGCCGGTGAGTTCGGCCATGATCTGGTCGGCCAGCAGCTGACTGCTGGACGGCTTGGGCGACGGGGAGAGGGTGCAGACGAGCGCGAGTGCTCGGGTCATCGGAAGGCTCCTCACGGTGTGGGGTCGCTCGGCCCGGGTGTTCCGGCGCCCTTCCCACTATGGGAGGTCCACACGGAGTGCGCCCGGCGCCCCGGGTCCGGAATCTCCTTCCCGTTCTTTCCCGAGAAAGTCGGGAGCTTTTCAGGAATACAGCGAGAGGGCCGGGGCATCTGATGCTTCGGAGGTTGATACCCATGGTTCCCGTGATTCTGGTTCTTCTGCTCGCGCTCATTCTCTTCGGGGCGGGTTTCGCCCTGAAGGCCCTGTGGTGGATAGCCATCGCCGTACTGGTGGTGTGGCTGCTCGGGTTCGTCGTCCGCCCGGCGGGCGGTGGTGGAAAGCGGGGCCGCTGGTACCGCTGGTAGATCTGACCGCGCGGTACGTCACAGCGGCACATAAAAGTGGGGGCCGGCCGGGATTTTCCCGGCCGGCCCCCACTTTTCCGTATTCCGGCGGAGTGCGGGCGGTCAGCCGAATGGCGTCCACGACTGGCGCCCCCGGGTGTCCGGACGGTTGGCTCTTCTTCAGTGCGCACACATCTGCCGGACGGGTGATACCCCATGACACACTCCCCCACCAGCGACGGCGAACGGTTGCTGCACGGGTTCATGGCCGAGGTGCACGCCACGGCGCCGACGGACATCCCCGCTCTCGTCAACCGGTATGCCGGGCTGCTGGGTCTGCGCCGGGTGGAGATCTACATCGTCGACCTCCAGCAGCAGCGCCTGACTCCGCTCTCGGGCGAGACGCAACTGCGCGTGGATACCTCCCCGGCGGGTTCGGCCTTCCGCTCGGTGGCCCTGCGGGTGGAGACGACGGACACCGAGACGCTGATCGTCTGGCTGCCGCTGGTGGACGGGGTGGAACGGCTGGGTGTCATCGGCGTCCAGGTGGACGCGCTGGACAGGACGCTGCTGGAGCGGTGCGCGAGTCTGGCGTCCGTCCTGGCGATGGCGATCACGTCGAAACGCGCGTTCAGCGACCGGTTCGTGCAGCGGGCCCGTACGGAGACGATGACGCTGCCCGCCGAGATGGTGCGGGCCCTGCTGCCGCCGCGCGCCGTCGGTGAGGACCGGGCGCTGTCCACGGCTGTGCTGGAACCGGCGTACGAACTGGGCGGCGACGCCTTCGACCATTCCCTGACCGAGTCGACGCTGCACGCGGTCATCCTCGACGCGATGGGGCACAACCTGGCGTCCGGGATGACCAGTGCGATCGCGATGGCCGGCTGCCGCAGCGCCCGGCGCAAGGGGTCGGGGCTGCGGGAGCTCGTCAAAACGGTGGACGATGTGCTGGCCGAATGGCTGCCCGACCAGTTCTGCACCGGCATCGCCCTGCAACTGGACATGTCCAGCGGCATCCTGAGCTGGATCAACTGCGGCCACCCGCCGCCACTGCTGATCCGCGAGCACCGCGTCCTGGACAACGCCCTCGACCGCCCCAGCGAACCGCCCATGGGCACCCCGGGCATGCTCTCCGAAGCGGACCGGGTCGTCCATGAGGTGCCCCTGCTGCCCGGAGACCGGATCCTGCTGTACACGGACGGGGTGACCGAGGCCCGCATGGCGGACGGCACCCAGTTCGGCCTGAACCGCTTCACGGCCTCGATCATCCGCGCCACGGCCGCCGGGGAGCCCGCGTCGGAGGCCCTGCGGCAGCTCATCCACTCCATCCGCGAGTACCAGCACGACCGGCTGAACGACGACGCCACGATCATGATGCTGGAGTGGCGCCCGAGTCCCCGGGGGACCTAGGCCGTCACGGACTCAGAGGCTCGACCTCGGCACGCTCTCGTTCCAGGTGCGCGAGAAGACCCGCCGGCCGTCCTCGTAGCCGTCGAGCGTGGCATCCACGTGGAACGCGGTGTCGTCCGAGGTCAGCATGGTGCGGGTCTCCACGCGTACGTCCCAGCCGGTACGCCGGAAGCGCATGGTCCAGGCGGACTCTCCGCTCACCGAGCCGAAGTCGTCCGCGACGGAGGTGTACCTCTCGCAGGCCCGCAGCCCGACCTCGATGCCGTTCTCCTCGAACCGCTGGAGCCCCCGGTCCTTCACGATGTCGAGCGTGGAGTGGTAGTCGACCAGATTCCTGGACACGGTCCACGCCTGTTCGGGTTCGGTGAGCTGGGTGACCTCGGGCGGCGCGCACCCCTCCGGCTCGCCGAAGGGCACCTCGGGCACCCCGTCCGGTGCCTCGGCCGGGCGGACGGGCAGCGTGAGGCGGCTGCCGCTCTCGTACACGCTCAGGCAGGCGGGAGCGGCGGCGGGCCAGACCAGCGGCCAGTACGAGGTGGAGAGCGAGAGGCGGATGCGGTGGCCCGCCGGGAAGACCTGGGCGACCCCGTTGAGCGGGACCCGTACGGGGTACGGCTCGCCGGGCTCCAGGGGTTCGGGCCGGTCCGCGCCGGAGCGGTGGGCGAGGTTGAGCACGCCGTAGGTGACCCGGGTCGCCCGTCCGTCGGGGGCCACGTCGGAGAGCCGCACCGCCACCTGCCCGGTCTCCCGGGACGAGGAGACGAGCAGGTCCACCGAGGGCGCGCCCAGGATCTCGACGCGCTCGGTCAGCGGCGCGGTCTCGAAGACCAGCGAGCCGCCGTCCTCCTCGCGCTGGTCGTAGGGCAGGTCGGGCGGGGCGTTGTACGAGGCCCACTTGCCGGCGAACTGGCCCACGGACAGCGGCGACTGCACGGTGTGGACGCGCTCCTGCGTCCCGGTCGCCGGTTCCTCGTCACCGCGGACGATGCTGTGGTCCCGGAGGGGGTGGGGCACCTCCTCGATGTGCGGGGACGGCCAGCTCGGCTCCCCCACCCAGCGGCCCGGCCGCTCCTGGTAGGAGGTGGAGGGGGGCACGCTCTCCTGCATCCAGGCGCGGATCATGGGCCCGTCCATGACGCCGTTCTCGACGCCCTTGAGCCAGTGGTCCCACCACCGCACGACCTCCTGGAGGTAGCCGATGGCCGGGCCGGGCTCCCCGAGGTGGGGCAGCTTGTGCGACCAGGGCCCGATGAGGCCCTTGCGTGGGACGTCGACGCGGCTCAGGAGCCGGGTCACGGCGTTGGAGTAGCCGTCGGCCCAGCCGCTGGACGCGAGCACGGGGCAGCGCAGCGCCTGGTAGTCCTCGCTGAGCGAGGCGTGCCGCCAGTAGTCGTCGCGTTCCTGGTGGCGCAGCCATTCGAGGACCCAAGGGCGTGCGGTGTCCAGCCGTTCGTGCCACATGGAGCGCCACCGGTCGCCGACGGCGGCGGGGTCGGGCGGGCAGGTGGAGTAGGCGAACATGGTGCCCGCCTCGGCCAGGTTGTCGGAGAGCATGGCGCCGCCGACGTAGTGCATGTCGTCCGCGTACCGGTCGTCGGTGAAGGACGCGATGACGATGGCGCCGAGGCTCGGCGGGCGGCGGGCGGCGACCTGGAGCGCGGCGAACCCGCCCCAGGAGATGCCCATCATGCCGGTCCTGCCGTCGCACCAGGGCTGCTCCGCCAGCCAGGCGAGGACCTCCTCGGCGTCGAGCTGTTCGCGTTCCAGGTATTCGTCGAGCAGGACGCCCTCGGACTCGCCGGTGCCGCGCAGGTCGACGCGTACGCAGGCGTAGCCGTGGCCCGCGATGTAGGGGTGGTGGATCGCGTCGCGGGTGGAGGTCAGGTCGTTCTTGCGGTACGGGACGGCTTCCAGGATCGCCGGGACCGGTTGGCGGTCGGAGGTGGTGGGGCGCCAGATTTTCGCCGACAGCCGGACCCCGTCCGACATGGTGATGGTGACGTGGTCCTCTTGGCCTACCTCGTACGGCAGTCGGTCGACATGTCGCATACCTGTGCTCTGTTCCTTCCTCTTCGCGGTCCGGTTCACGACGCCTTGACGTCACGACCGCCCGGTGCGGTGTCCTCGAAGGTGAGGCCGAGCGCGGCGACGCACTGGTCGAACTTGCGCCGCAGGCCCTCCTCGTCGTCCGCTCCGGTGAAGATGTGGGCGATCTCGTAGCTGTAGCTGTCCTGCTGGGGGACGGTGGAGAGCTTCTGGCCCTCGGACGGCACCACGTCGATGCGTACGCCCGGTATCTCGCGCTCGATGGCCGCGATCCGCTCCGGGGTGGGCACCTCGCGGACCGTTCCCTCGCCGAACCAGCGGTAGTACCACTTGGCGGCCATCCGGTACGGGCCGTCGCCGCCGGGCACCACGGGGTCCTCGCCGAGGGCGAGGCGGATCATCCGGTGGTGGTTGGGGACGCCGTCGACGTAGTGGAACAGCTCCGCGTGGGACTGGGAGTGGCGGGGGTTGATCTCCAGCAGGCTGACCCGGCCGGTCTTCGGGTCGTAGAAGTACTCGATGCTGAACGTCGCCGCGTCCATGCCGATCTGACGGATGGTCCGCTCGCTGACCTCGTGGAGCTGGTGGACGACCGACGGGGGCAGGGTGCTCGGGTACTGGTGGCGCAGGAAGCACGGGGAGTCGGGGTAGTTGATCGAGTCGAGCACCCCGTAGACGGTGACCTCGCCGTCGTTCGCGTAACCCTCGACGGCGACCTGGATGCCGGTCATGGCTTCCTCGGCGAGGCAGACCTGTCCGCCGATCCCCTCCATCTCCGGCGGCAGGTCGAGGAGTGCCAGCACCTCGTCGAAGGGTTTGCCGACCCGGCCGATGCCCTTTCGTATGGTCTCCACGGCGGTCCGGAACTCCGCCATGTCCTTGACCCCGTAGGCGAGTTCGGAGGAGTAGGCGAGGGCGGGCTTGAGCCACATGGGGAAGCCGACTCCCTCGGGCGGCTGCGGGTCGTCGCTGTCGAGGTCGACCCGGCCGAAGCCGGGCAGGGCGTCGGTGGCCTTCTTCTGTTCCAGCCGGCTCCAGTACTTGTGCTCGCACTTGACCACGGATTCGAGGCTGGTGGTGCGGGTGCCGTACTCCCGGCCGAGCATCGGCACGAGCGTACTGACGGGGAAGTCCCAGTAGCCGACGATGGCGTCGATGGTGCCCTCGTGCGCGTCGAGCACCGCGCGGGCCCGGTCCATCAGTGCGGCGACCGACACCTCACCCCCCTGCAACTCCTCGATGGTCAGCAGGGGGCGGAACCGGTAGGTGCCGGCGTCGGGGACGGCGTTCAGGGCCGGCAGGTTCGCCTCGTCCAGACCGAGTACGAAGATGTTCTTGTGCTGCGGGGACACGCGTCGTCCTTTCGTGGGGTCCCCGGCGCGTACCCCCCATCGGCAGGATCAATGGCCGCCCCGGCTATCCCCTGGCCGCCCGGCGCAGCATCCGGGTGAACACCGCGTGGCCGAGTGAGACCGTGCTGAGGCCGAACATCAGAACGCCCAGCGGGACATGCCAGGCCGCCTCGTGGGCGATGCCCAGCACCACCTGCACCGAGGCGAGTACGAGGAAGCCGGTCGCGTACATGATGGGCCGGGGCGATCCGCCCCCCGGCCGCCACGCCAGGACCGCGGCCAGCACGTACAGCATCGTCGCGCCGTACATCACGCGGGCGCCGACGCCGTGCAGTGTCTCTCCGTGGGCGGTGGAGAGCAGCAGTCCCGCGGTGACGGCCTGGAAGAAGATGGCCAGGGTCTGCAGGGCGAGGGAGACCTCCACGAAGGTGGTCCGGCCCGGGCCCGCCGCCTGTGCGGGCGTGGTTCTGCTCGGTGCTGCCATCGTCGGTGCGGCCATGACGCGGTCCTCTCTTCTGCCTCGCGGCGGTGGATCGGTACTGTCTCAACGGTCCGACGACGTAGATCCACGAAATGTGAGGCCGCTGTCCACCTCACTTTTCTGCGCGCTGTCCCGTCGAACCGTCGGCAGCGGAAACGGACGACGACAACCAGGGACGGTCACGTACATGAACACACCTTCCGAACCGGATCTCAGCGCCGTCATCGGCGAGCGCCGCCAGCTGATGAACCTCGCCTACCGGATGCTCGGCTCGGTGGCCGAGGCGGAGGACGCCGTCCAGGAGACGTACGCCCGCTGGTACGCGATGTCGCCGGGGCAGCGGGACGCCATCGCGTCGCCCGGGGCGTGGCTGACGACGGTGGCCAGCCGGGTCTGCCTCGACGTGCTGGGCTCGGCGCGGGTCAGGCGGGAGCGTTACGTCGGCGAGTGGATACCGGAGCCGCTGCCGGACCGCTCCGAGTGGGTCGGCGGGCGCGCCGACGGCGGCCGCGACGAACCGGCGGACCCCGCGGACCGGGTCACCCTGGACGAGTCGGTGAACATGGCCTTCCTGGTGGTGCTGGAGTCCATGACCCCGGCCGAGCGGGTGACGTTCATCCTGCACGACGTGTTCCGGTACCCGTTCGCGGAGGTGGCGGACATCGTCGGCCGGAGCGCCCCGGCGTGCCGGCAGCTCGCCGCTTCGGCCCGCCGGCGCCTGCGGGACGCGCGCGCCGAGGCGGGCCCGGCGGCCGGTCAGGCGGTCCTGGTGCGGCAGTTCAAGGACGCGTGGGAGGCCAAGGACATCGGGGCGCTCATCGGTCTCCTCGACCCGGAGGCGGCGATGATCACCGACGGCGGCGGTCTGGCCGGTGCGGCCCTGCGCCCGGTCGAGGGCGCCGAGCGGGTCGCCCAGTACCTGGTCCACTTCGCGGACAAGGTGCCCGAGCTCCTGCTGCTGGAACGCACGGTGAACGGGCGGCCCGGCCTGGTCGCCCAGCACGCCGGGGTCACCGTGACCGTGGCCGCGTTCGGTCTCGCCGGGGACCGTGTGCACCGCATCTGGGCGGTGCGCAACCCGGAGAAGCTGCGGCCGTGGCCCGGGGCGGCGTCTCAGTCGTGGGGCGGATAGGTCAGGCGGCCGTCGCGTACCCGCGCGTCCTGGTTCAGGGCTGCGGGCCGCGTCGAGGTGGGTGACAGGATGTCCACGACCTCCGCGCCCGCGACGATCAGCGCGTCGGTGATCAGTCTGCGGTGGCAGCGCCAGGGCACGGCCTCACTGCACATGATCGCCGGCCGTGTGTCCTCGGCCAGTTCCAGCAGTTCGTCCAGCCCTTCCCGGAAGGCGTCCGTCGCCATGTAGTCGGCGTAGTCGCGGAACGCCTTGACCCGCCAGGCGCCGTTCTCGGTCGGGACGCCCTTCGGGGTGTGGCGGCGGCCGCCCAGCTTCGGGAGCCACCGGTATCCGATGCCGGGAGGCAGGGAGTCGACGATGTTCCGCTGGTTCCACTGCGGGAGTTTCCGGGACGACGGGTACGAGCGCACGTCGGCCAGCAGGGTGACGTCGTTCCGGCGCAGCAGCTCCACCAGTTCGCCGAACTCCCTGGTCGAGTGGCCGACCGTGCAGATCCTGTTCACCGTGCCGCCCGTCAGGTCTTCTTCAGCGCGCTGCCCTTGTGCATGGCGAGGTGGCCGGTCTTGTCGCTCTTGATCTCGTACTGCGGCTCGTCCTTGCTGCAGCGCCGGGTTCGGCCCTTGAATTCGACGTCACTGGTGTGCTTCCCGGTGATGACTCCTTCGACGTGGCCGGCTTCGGAGTTCCATCGCACATGGTCCCCGACGGCGAAATCCTTCATGGTCCGGCTTCCTTTCGTTCCTCGTCGCGGGCGGGGCCGTTTCGACGGCCATGGTCCCTCTCGCCCTGGGTACGCTCCGTTCGGTGAGCGCGCCACCGGGCGGGAATACCGAGCGTGGAAGCGGGTCGATCATGTGCACCGCCGAGGACTACCCCGTACGGGCCGCCGACCGCTCCCGTACGCTGGCCGAGCTCGACGCGCGACTGGTCACGTGCCGTGCCTGCCCCCGCCTCGTGGAGTGGCGGGAGGAGACCGCCCGGGTCAAGCGCCCCGCGTTCCGCGACTGGGAGTACTGGGCGCGTCCCGTACCCGGCTTCGGGCCCCCCGATGCCTCCCTGGCCGTCACGGGCCTGGCGCCCGCCGCACACGGCGGGAACCGGACCGGCAGGATGTTCACCGGCGACCGGGCCGGTGACCTGCTGTACGCCACGCTGTACGAGCTGGGGCTGGCCTCCCGGGCCACGGTGTCGGACCTGGATGACGGCCTGGAGCTGTACGGGGTCAGGGTGACGTCCCCCGTGCACTGCGCGCCGCCCGCCAACCGCCCCACACCGCGCGAGCGGGACACCTGCCGGCCGTGGCTGGCCCGGGAGCTCCAGTTGCTGCGGCCCACGGTGCGGTCGGTCGTCGTGCTCGGCGGCTTCGGCTGGCAGGCGACCCTGGCCGCTCTGGAACGGGCCGGACGACGGGTGCCCCGGCCCAGGCCCGTGTTCGGCCACGGCGCCCGGACGACGCTGGAACCGGCCGACGGGGCGGGCGACCCGCTGACGGTGTTCGGCTGCTACCACGTCAGCCAGCGCAACGTCTTCACCGGCCGGCTCACCCCGGCGATGCTCCGCGAGGTGCTGGCCGAGGCAGCGGAGACGGCGGGGCTGCCGGTCGTACGGCCGGCACCGGAGTGACCGGAGGACCAGCCCCCGGGATTTTTTGCCAGTTCATCAGGTTGGGAACACATAAATTCGAGCACGCGTCCGTTATGGGCTCACTTTCTCGCACCACCGCCTCCCCCGCACCGTTCGGACACGCGCCCCGTCCGCGAGGGCGCGAGTCGGCCGGGAGAGCGCGTACGCTCCGCCGACGCCTGCTCGTGCCCGTCGCGATGATGTCGTTCGCCCTCGTCGCGGCGGGCTGCAACGACGACGGCTCCGGATCGGACGGTGCGGCCTCGCCCGCGGCCCACGCCGGGACGACGGGCCCCGCCGAGACCTCGACCCAGCCGCCCGCCCCGGCCTCCTCGCCGCCCCCGACGGCCCCGTCCTCCCCAGCCGCGCCCAGCGATTCCGGCGCGTCGGCCGGGGCCGACGCCGCCGGTCCCGGCCGGTGCACGGCCGAGGGCCTGGGCATGAGCGTGAAACGCGGCGACGGGGGCGCCGGGCAGGTCTACTACGAGCTGACGTTCGTGAACAAGTCCGGGCACACCTGCGCCCTGAACGGCTTCCCCGGCGTGTCCCTGATCCAGCGTGACGGTGGCGTCATCGGCGCACCGGCCAAGCGTGACGGCGCCTCGCACGGGACAACGGTGCTGGCTCCCGGGAAGGCGGCCCACGTCGTGCTGCACACGCTGAACCAGGGCATCGCGGACGGCGGCTGCTGGAAGCGGGCCGACTATCTGCGGGTGTACCCGCCGGGCTCGAAGGAGGCGCTGACCCTCCGGGACCCGCAGATCCGCGTCTGCGGCGACCGCTTCACGACCACCTCGGTCGAGCGCTGACAGCGCCGTCCGAGGGCGCGCGCCGTCAGGCGGGGAGGTCGTCCACCGTGGGCGCCACGGGGGCGAAGAGGTCGGCCACGGCGGTGAGGGCGGCGGTCTTGAGGGCGGCGGCCGGGACGACCGTGCCGTCGGGCGCGGGCAGGCTGCGGGTGGCCGTGGCCTCGGCGACGACGGCCGGCCGGTAGCCGAGGTTGAACGCGCCCTGGGCGGTGTGGGTGACGCACATGTGGGCCATGAACCCGGCGAGCACCAGGTCCTTGCCGCTGCCGGGCTCCGCGCCGAGGGCGGTGAGGGTCTTCTCCAGCTCCGTGCGGTGGAAGGAGTTCGGGAACTGCTTGACGACCACAGCTTCCCCGTCCCGGGGTGCCACTTCGTCGCTGAGGGCGCCGATGTGCTCGCGGATGTCGTACGGGGAACCCTCGCCGCCGTCGTGGATGACGTGGATCACCGGGGTGCCGGCGGCCCTGGCCCGGTCCAGCAGCCTGGCGCAGGCCGCGACGGCCTCCTCGGCGCCCTCCAGGGCCATGACGCCGGTGCGGTAGGTGTTCTGGACATCGATGAGGATCAGGACGGACTCGCTCAGCCGGGGCAGCCGGGCGTCCAGTCCGGAGACCTCGCGAAGGGTGGCGGAGGGCTGGTTCGTGATCATGGTGGGTGCCTTTCTCGGGGTTGTGGGCAGGGCGGAGCCGTCCGCCGTGCCCGGTGCGGAAATTCGGGGTGCCGGAATGTCCGGAGCGGTCAGGCCGCGTGGGTGCGGAAGCGTCGGCGGTAGGCGGCCGGTGTGGTGGCGATCTGCCGCCGGAACACACGGTGCAGGGTCTCCGCCGACCCGAGCCCGGCGGCGGACGCCACCCGGTCGAGCGGATCGTCGGTCGTCTCCAGGAGCCGGCGTGCCGCCTCGACGCGGGCGGACTCCACATAGGCGGCCGGGGAGACTCCGGTCTCCTGTTTGAAGACCCGGGCGAAGTGGCGCTCGCTCAGGCACATCCGCGCCGCGAGCACCGGTGCGGACAGGTCCTGGTCGAGGTGGTCCGCGATCCACAGCCGCAGTACGTCGATCTCGCGCCGGGAGGCGACCGGTCTGCTCAGGGGCACGGAGAACTGGCTCTGGCCGCCCTGCCGCTTGAGGTACATCACCAGCTGGCGTGCCACGGCGAGCGCCGCGTCCTCGCCCAGGTCCTCGGCCACCAGGGCGAGCGCGAGGTCCAGGCAGGCGCTGATGCCGGCGCCGGTCCACACCCGGCCGCGGTCGGCGCGGACGAAGATCGGGTCCGCGTCCACCGTGACCTCCGGGTGCGCGGCGGCGAGCTGGGCGGCGGTCGACCAGTGGGTGGTCGCCTTCATGCCGTCCAGGAGCCCGGCGGCGGCGAGCAGATGCGCGCCGACGCACACGGACGCCACCCGGCGGGCGTGCGGGGCGGTCTCCCTCACCCAGGCCACGATGTCCGCGTCGATCCGGGCGACGGGCCCGTCGGCCGTGACGTCGACGGCACCGGGCACCAGCAGGGTGTCGACCTCCCGGCCCACCTCGCCGAAGGTGAGGTCGGTCAGCAGCCGCACCCCCGCCGAGGTGCGGACCTCGCCGGCCTCGGGCCCGGCGAGCCGGACCTCGTAGCGGGCGCGGCCCTCCGACACCCTGTTGGCCAGGGCGAAGACCTCGGCGGGGCCTGAGACGTCGAGGAGGTCGACGCCGGGGAAGACCGCGATGACGACGCGGTGTGCGGTGGACATGGGTCCATCGTCGTCAACCGCGCGGGTGGCCGCAATGACGGTTCCCTGTCACATTCGGACACCGGTGCGGCGACCCGGTGTCCGAGATGCGGACGCGCGGGCGCGCTGGTTCGCTGGAATGGACGGCTCTCCACCGAGAACCTGGAGTGATCATGAGCGTTGCGGACGAGACCGGCGGCCGGGCCGAGCGCATCCGGGCGAAGGCCGAGGAGATGCGGGAGACCGCCGAACGCACATCGGACCCCCAGGAGCGGCGGCGCCTCCAGGACAAGGCCCGCCGGCTCCAGGAGCGGAGCGACCAGGTGACCAGCAAGGGCGACCACGGGACGAACGCGCTCTGAACCGCCCGGAGCCGGCGGACCCGCGTGCTACTGGGCGAACCGGGGCAGCCACTTCACCAGGTAGTCGGGGTGGCCCGCGTTCTCGGCGGCCAGCTGCCGGACCACGAAGCCCAGGCCGAAGGCCCGGCCGGACGCGAAGTCGCGCTGCGGGCGGTCCACGTCGAGCGCGGCGACCTCGGCGTACTCGTCCAGCAGGACCCGGTTGGTCTCGATGCGCTGAAGCGTCCGGGCCGGGTCCTGGCGGACGATGTGCCGGTCGTACGTGTGGCCGTGCGTGCGCAGGGTGAAGGCGATCGCGCCGCCCCGGTCGTGGATCTCGCCGGGCGTCTCGGCCGGACACCGCCATCCCGCGCCGCCGGCCGCCCGCGCGAGGTCCTCTTCCTCGTCGAGTCGCGCCCTGACGAAGGCGACGAGGTCGGAGTTGTCTGTCGTCATCTCGTTTCGCATCCTTCCGCTCGGCCCCACCCCCTGGGGGCCGAGCTGGACACTATCCCGACGCGCCTCAGTGGCTCCCGTCCACCGGCTCCAGTACGAACACGGGGATCTGCCGGTCCGTCTTCTTCTGGTAGTCGGCGTAGTCGGGGAACGCCTCGACCGCGCGCTCCCACCACTGCTCCTTCTCCGCTCCGGTCACCTCACGTGCCGTCATGTCGCGGCGTTCGGGGCCGTCCTGGAGCTCGGCGCGCGGGTCGGCCTTGAGGTTGTGGTACCAGACGGGGTGGCTCGGCGCACCGCCCTGGGAGGCCACCACCGCGTACCGGCCGTCGTGCTCGACGCGCATGAGGGGCGTCTTGCGGATCTTCCCGGACCTGGCGCCCACGGTCGTCAGGACGATGACGGGCATGCCGCGCATCGTCGTCCCTTCCGTGCCGCCGGAGCTCTCGTACTGCTCGACCTGGTCGCGAACCCACTGGGAGGGACTCGGCTCGTACTCGCCCTGGAGAGGCATGCGTTCTTTCCCATCGTCGGTCTGTCCGGCCGTGGCGCCTCGTCGGCCACGGCATCTCATCATGGCTTCAACGACTTCTGACGCCGGGCTAATCCGCCCATGCCGTCGTGTCGCGGTCAGGAGCGGCCGGCGGCCTCGGTGCCGTAGCGGACCGTGACCTTCTCGAAGCCCAGGGACTCGAGAAGGCCCTTGAGCATCGCGGTGGTGTTCTTCTCGGCGCGTTGCGCCAGGCCGCTCTCCTCGGCCGCGTCACCGATGTGGCGTGCGGCCAGCTTGTTCACGGCCTGCTCGCTGCCGGGGTTGTCGGAGAAGAAGTCGCCGAGCCGGTCGAGGAGGCCGCGCTGCTTGGACACCGCGTAGGAGCGGTCGGGGTCGAGTGCCGGCTTGCCCAGGACCGCGTGCGGGAGCCGCAGTTCGGCGGTGGTGCGGTCCTCGTTCACGACGACTCCCCCGCTCGTCACCCGTCCGAGGTCGACGTACGCGGAGACGGTGCCGGCGCCGACGAACAGCGTGCGGCTGCCCCGGATCACGTCGGGGACGTACTTGGTGTCCTTCTCCAGGTCGACCACGACCTGGAAGTTGCCGGCCGCCGCCTCGTACCTGCTCATGTCCTGGATCGACTTGAGCACCGCGGGGCCCGAGCGGTCGTGCGTCTCCTCGCCGAAGATGTCGCCCAGGCCGGGCAGCAGGCTGAGCCGGGTGCCGAGGAACAGCAGGGCGAGCGCGGCGGCGCACAAGGCGGCCGCGCGCCCCCAGCGGCGGTTGCGACGGCGGCGCCGGCCGTCGTCGGCCGGGCCAGGTTTCGTGGACGTTTCTCTCGCCGGGTCGGTGGAGGTCATACGGTCCGTATGACCCGGCCCGCCGGGTTCACGCAGGGCGGACCGCACCCGGGCCTTCCCTGGCGCCCACGCGTCTCACTCAGTCCCCGGTGGCCCCGTCCAGCCGCTCTCGCACCAGGTCGGCATGGCCGATGTGGCGCGCGTACTCCCCGATCATGTGCACGTGGACGAGGCGCAGCGAGTACACCTCCCCGTTGTGGGTGAAGGTGTCGTCCAGCGAGGCGCCGGCGACGATCTCGTCGGCGAGCCGGCACTCCTCGACCAGCCGGGCGTAGTCCTCGGCGGCCGTGGCGGGGTCCAGGTCCTCGAAGTCCGCGTCCTTGCCCTTGGCCGGGTCGTACATGGGCTCCAGGTCCTGCCCGGCGAACCGCTGCCGGAACCAAGTGCGTTCGACCTTGGCCATGTGGCGTACGAGCCCCAGCAGGGAGAGGTTGGACGGCTCCACCGTGCGTTCGGCGAGCTGTTCACCGGTGAGTCCGGCGCACTTCTGGAGGAGGGTCGAACGGAACCAGCCGAGATAGCCGGTGAGCATCTCCCGTTCGGCGGCGACGAGCGAGCCGGGCGTACGGACAACTGCGGGTGCGGTCCAAGTCATCCGGCGATCATGCACGTTGAATGGCTGTCCGCACGAGTCGTTTTACGATCGCATGCTGTAGTAGTCGTCGCCGTCCGAGGCGGAACGGGTCACGGACGTCGTGGCACCGCCGATGAGCCCGAGGACGAGGAAGAGGACCAGCAGCGCCTTGCCCGCGGTGCCCATGACCAGCGGACGGGTGGCGGAACGCGGCTGCCCCTGCGGTACGGAGAGGGCGTCGTCGCCGAAGAGTCCCTTGGGGTAGGCCGGGCTGAGCAGGGAGAAGTAGGCGGAGACCCGCATCTCGTAGCGCAGGGTGGCCGCCGTGGCCTCGAACAGCGGGCGGGGCATGCGCCCCAGGACCAGGGTGATGAGCCACCACAGGACGGCCAGGACGGACCAGCCGGATGTGGCGAGGCCCTGCACGATCGCGGCGGGGATGACCAGGATCAGCCGGAAGAAGACGGCGAGCCGGTTCAGCCGTGTCGGGCGGACGTCGATGCGGACGGGGTGGTCGGGCGGCTGGGACAGGCTGAAGGGCGGGTAGCGGTCCACCAGGAGCATGGCGCTCGCGCCGACCCGTGTCCGGTAGGCCAGGACCTGGGCGAGGAAGCGGTAGACGGGCCCGGGCAGCCGGCCGAGCGCGAGGGCGGCGAACCAGCCGAACACGACGGTGAAGAAGGCCGCGATCTCCAGGAAGAACAGCACGACGAAGTGCGGGATCAGCAGGAGCAGCCGGAAGAGGACGGTGAGCCGCCGTTGACGGGCGGGTTCCACGACGTCCAGCACGGGCCGGAACTCGTCGGCGTCCCCGGCGCGCGGCCCCGGGCTCCACTGGGCGTCGGTCATGTCGCTCCTCCTCGGCGGTGACCGCGCGCCGGGCCCGCGATCCTGGCCACCGGGCGCCGCTGCGCGGCACTGCCGGTGGCCTTCCACCGTCGGCCGCCCCGACACGGTCCGCAATCGGCCACGGGCCGATCGGGTAGCGGTACCGCCGCAGGTCAGCGCTTGCGGGGCCGGCCGCGGGCGGCCCCGCGACGGACGCCGTGGCGCAGCCGCGACCAGGCCGAGGCGGGCCGCCCGGCGCGCCGGGGCGCGGCCTTCCGGCGCGGCTTCGGCTTCGGCTTCGTACGCGGCGCGGCCTCCGGGCGGTCCGCCGGCGCACCCTCCGGGTCTTCGGCGAGGACGTGGTAACGGTGGCTCAGACGCCGCCCCACCAGCAGGTAGGCCAGGAGGGCCCCTGCCGTGTTGAGGATGACGTCGTCCACGTCGAAGGCGCGGCCCCGTACGACCGCTCCCTGCACCAGTTCCACGAGGACGATGACCGCCACGGTCAGCAGGAACATGCGGAGCATCCGGAGCCGTCGCGGGATGAGGATGGGCAGCAGGATGCCGAAGGGCATGCCGAGCACCAGGTTGCCCCCGGCCTGCTTGCACGCCGCGAGGAACGTGTAGTCCTCGGCGTACTGCCGCAGCGAGCGGCCCGGGTGCAGGTTCGACTTCACGATGTCCTCGGAGGCGGGCGAGGGGGTGAGCGTCACCTTCGCCAGCACCACCGAGAATCCGACCATGGCCACGAAGGCCAGTACGAGGATGGAGACGCGCAGCAGGAGCCGCCCCCATCCCTTCCGCCGGGCCGTGCCGCCCTCGGGTCCTGCCGCCGCTGCGTCCATGGGCCACGGATGCCCCGCGAGCGCCGGACCACACCCCCCGCGCCGTGCGGGGCGGGCGCCCCGGGGTCAGACTGGTCGCGACGGGCCGGGGTCGCGCGGGGCCCGGCGCATCCGGACCGATGCGGAGGTCTCATGACGGGCGACCACGCCAACGCACCCCTGAACTGTCTGGTCACCGGCGCCAGCGGCTACATCGGCGGCCGTCTGGTCCCGGAGTTGCTGGCGGCCGGGCACCGGGTGAGGTGCCTGGCCCGCACCCCGGAGAAACTGCGCGACCACCCATGGGCCGGCGAGGTGGAGACCGTACGGGGCGACGTCACGGACGCCTCCTCGCTCGCCCCGGCGATGGACGGCATCGACGTGGCGTACTACCTGGTGCACGCGCTGACGACCGGGGCCGGTTTCGAGGAGACCGACCGCCGGGCCGCCACGGCCTTCGCCGAGCAGGCGCGGGCCGCCGGGGTCGGCCGCATCGTTTATCTGGGCGGCCTCACCCCCGAAGGCGTACCCGAGCGGGAGCTGTCACCGCATCTGCGCTCCCGGGCCGAGGTCGGGCGCATCCTGCTGGACTCCGGCGTGCCGACGACCGCGCTGCGCGCCGCCGTCATCATCGGCTCGGGTTCCGCGTCCTTCGAGATGCTGCGCTACCTCACGGAGCGGCTGCCGGTGATGGTGACGCCGAGCTGGGTGTCGACCCGCATCCAGCCGATCGCCGTGCGCGATGTGCTGCGCTATCTGGTGGGCAGCGCCCGCATGCCCCGGAACGTGAACCGCGCCTTCGACATCGGCGGACCCGACGTCCTCACGTACCGGGACATGATGCAGCGTTACGCGGAGGTGGCGGAGCTGCCGCACCGGCTGATCCTGCCCGTGCCGATGCTGTCACCCGGTCTCTCCAGCCACTGGGTCGGGCTCATCACGCCCGTGCCCGCGTCGATCGCCCGGCCGCTCGCCGAGTCCCTGCGGTACGAGGTGGTGTGCCGGGAGCACGACATCGCGGGCTACGTCCCCGACGGCGCCGGGCAGCCGTTCGGCTTCGACACGGCGCTGCGCCTGGCGCTGCAACGGGTCCGGGAGGCCCGGGTCACCACCCGGTGGTCCTCCGCCTCGGTGCCGGGCGTGCCCAGCGACCCGCTGCCCACGGACCCGGACTGGGCGGGCGGCAGCCTTTACACGGATGAGCGGGAGCGCGAGGTGAACGCCTCGCCGGAGGCCCTGTGGCGGGTGGTGGAGGGCATCGGCGGGGAACACGGCTGGTATTCCTTCCCGCTGGCCTGGGCGGTGCGCGGCTGGCTCGACCGGCTGGTGGGCGGGGTCGGCCTGCGGCGCGGGCGGCGCGACACCGACCGGCTGCGGGTGGGCGACTCGCTGGACTTCTGGCGGGTCGAGGAGATCGAGCCGGGGCGTCTGCTGCGGCTGCGCGCGGAGATGCGGCTGCCGGGCCCGGCCTGGCTGGAGATGTACGTCGAGCGGGCCGGCGAGGGCCGTTCCCGCTACCGGCAGCGGGCCCTGTTCCATCCGCGCGGGCTGCTCGGGCACGCGTACTGGTGGAGCGTCTCGCCGTTCCACGCCGTGGTGTTCGGCGGGATGGCGCGCAATATCGCGCGGGCGGCGGAGACCCGGACGTCACCCGGACGGGCGGTACCGGCGGTGTCGCCCTGAGCGGTGCGTCCCGGGGCGGCGGGATGACGGCAGCATGGCTGTCCCCGCCCCTTCAGGAGTTGCGCCATGACCGTTGCGGTCGTCCTGTTCACCGCCGACCTCCGGCTGCACGACCATCCGCCGCTGTGCGCGGCGCTCGCCTCGGCCGACGAGGTCGTGCCCCTGTTCGTCCGGGACAGCGCCATCGGGGCGGCCGGTTTCGACGCCCCGAACCGGCGCGCGTTCCTCGCGGACTGTCTGCGCGACCTGGACGCCGGGCTGCGTGACCGGGGCGGGCGGCTGATTCTCCGGTCCGGGGACGTGGCCGGCGAGGTGCGCGGGATCGCCTCGGAGACCGGTGCCGACGAGGTGCACATGGCGGCGGGCGTCAGCGCGTACGCCCACCGCCGCGAGGAGCGGCTGCGCGAGGCGCTGGCGGCGGACGGGCGCCGGCTGCGCGTCCACGACGGGGTGGTCACGGCGGTGGCGCCCGGCGCGGTGACACCGGCCTCCTCGGACCATTTCGCCGTGTTCACGCCGTACTTCGGGCGCTGGTCGCAGGAGGGGCTGCGCGAGGTGTTCGGCGCGCCGCACACGGTCCGGGTGCCGAACGGGCCGCGCTCCGAGCAGGTGCCTTCCCGTGGCGATGTCAACGGTGTGTCGGAGGGGCTCGCGGACGGCGGCGAGCAGGCGGGGCGCAAGGCGTTCACGGCCTGGCGGCGGCGCGGGCTCGCGGCGTACGAGGACCGGCACGACGACCTGGCGGCCGACGGCACCTCGCGCCTCTCGCCGCATCTGCACTTCGGCACCCTGTCCCCCGTCGAGCTGGTGCACCGGTGCCGGGAGGCGGGCGGCGCGGGGGCCGAGGCGTTCGTACGGCAGTTGTGCTGGCGGGAGTTCCACTACCAGGTCCTCGCCGCCCGGCCCGCCTCCTCGCACGAGAACTACCGCGACAAGCACGACCGGTGGCGGTCCGAGGCGGACGCGGCCGACGAGGTCGAGGCATGGCGGCAGGGGCGCACCGGCTACCCGATGGTCGACGCCGCGATGCGCCAGCTGCGCCACGAGGGCTGGATGCACAACCGGGGCCGGCTGCTCACCGCCTCCTTCCTGGCCAAGACGCTGTACGTGGACTGGCGGGTCGGGGCACGCCACTTCCTGGATCTCCTGGTGGACGGCGACATCCCCAACAACCAGATGAACTGGCAGTGGATGGCCGGCACCGGCACCGACAGCCGCCCCAACCGGGTGCTCAACCCCGTCGTGCAGGGCAAGCGGCTCGACCCGGACGGGGAGTACGTCCGGCGCTGGGTGCCGGAGCTGTCGGCGGTGCCCGGGTCCGCCGTGCACGAGCCGTGGAAGCTGCCGGACGGTGACCGGGAGCGCCTGGACTACCCAGAGCCCGTGGTGGAGCTGGCGGAGGGCCTGGCCCGGTTCCGGCGGGCGCGTGGGCTGGAGTGAGGGCGCGGGAGCGCGTCGCGCTGCTGCTGCTGTCGGCGGCGTCCGGGGCGGCGGACGCCTTCGTCTTCCTCTGTGTCGGCCAGGTCTTCGCCGGGGTGATGACCGGGAACCTGGTGCTCCTGGGCGCCTCGGCCGCCGGGGCGCGCGAGGAGGGCGTCGCGCTGCGGGTGGTCACCGCGCTGGTCTCGTACGGCTGCGGGGTGGCCGGTGCCGCGCTGGTGGGTGAGCGGATGTGGCGGCGGGTCCCGCTGATGCTGCTGGCCGAGGTGGTGCTGCTCGCGGTGGGGGCGGGGCTGTGGGCGGCCCGGGCGGCGGCGTCGGACGCGGACCGTCTGGGGCTGCTGGTGCTGATGGGGCTCGCGATGGGCGTCCAGGGCCGGGTGCGGGCGACGCCCACGAACTACTTCACCGGGACGTTGACGTCGCTCGTCGGCCGCCTGGCGGCAGGGGCCCGGCGGGACGACGACGGCTGGGCCGCCGGGCGGCTGGCCGCCGTGGTGGCGGGGGCCGCGCTCGCGGCGCTGACCTTGCGGTGGTGGCCGGCGGGCGGTGCGATGGTGGCCGCGGCGTCGGCGGTGGCCGCGCTGCTGGTGGAGGCATCGGCCGGGCCGGGGCGCGCGGCGGCGGGTCCGGGAAAGGGGAAGCCCCGGCCGGATCGGGGGAATCCAGCCGGGGCGGCTTGAATGTGGGCGCTCAGGGCGTCATCCACATATAGGTGAACGATAAACCACTGCGTCCTGTTCCCGGCACTCCCCGCCCCGGACTGTGTCCCAGGGCACGGATTCGGGCGGCACAGAGGGCGCTTCGCTCACCGGGCGACGGGCGCCTCGGTGCCGTAACGGCGGCGGAACCGCTCGATCCGGCCGGCCGTGTCCAGCACCTGCCGGGCGCCCGTGTAGAAGGGGTGGCTCGCCGACGAGGTCTCCACGTCGATGACCGGGTAACTGCGGCCGTCCTCCCACGTCACGCGCCGGTCGGAGTCGGCGGTGGAACGGGTGAGGAAGGCGGTCCCGGCGGCGCGGTCGCGGAAGACCACCGGACGGGAGACGGGGTGAATACGGGGCTTCATGGACATTCCTCCCTTGATGCGGGCGGTGCGTGCGGGGCGGGCCGTACGGTCAGCGCTCCTCGCGGAACAGCACGTGCCGGCCGGCCGCGGGGTCGTACTTGCGCAGAACCAGGCGGTCGGGGTTGTTGCGACGGCTCTTGCGTGTGACATAGCTCTGTCCCGTCCCCGCGGTCGAGCGGAGCGTGACTACGGGACGGATCTCACTGCGGGCCATGGGCACCTCCGGGATCGTCGGCCACGAGCCCCGCACCCTTATGGGAACGGGATTCGTTTTCGTTCTGCTCGTACAACACGGCACCCCCCTGCCCCATTCCCGTACGGGACAACCCGCCGCGACTTGCGTCAACCACCGTGAACAGCAAGGCTGTTCGAAAAGCATGGGCTACAGTCAGCCGCTGGCATATGCCGGATGCAAGAACGCATCGAGTGTTGCCAAACCACTTACGGGCCTCTTCCGGCTGTGCGAAAGTCGTATGCGGTCCACCCTTCGTCACTGGTTGTGCCGCCCTGTATCGGAGTACGACATGCCGTCCCCCCTCTCCGCGGACCGCTCCGCCCCGCAGCCGCCCGAGCGCGATGCCGTCGACGCGTTGATCCACCGCACGCGCCGGTTGCGCGGCGACGTGGACGCGGTGCGGCGCGACGCCGTGCGCGTGGACGAGGACGACCCGCGGACGCGCTGGCAGCGGGCGCTGTGCGAGCTGGCGGTGCACCACCTGGACGACCTGGGCGCGCAGCTGGGACAGCTCCGGGACGGCCTGCCGGCGGAGCCCTCCGAACAGCCCGCCGACGAGCCCGCCGGCTCCCTGATCGGCCGGGTCGGCAGCGCCGAGTGGAATCTGCTCACCGACGAGGTCAGCTGGTCCGACGAGCTGTTCCGGATCTTCGGCCGGGACCCGGAGGCGGGCGGGCTCTCGCTCGACGCCCTGCCCTCCCGGCTGCTGGCCGAGGACCAGCCGTTACTCACCGCGCTCGTCACGGACTGCCTGGTGGACGGCAAGCCGATAGACGGCGAGTTCCGCATCCGGCACACCGACGGGCGCGTCCGGACCCTGCACATGATGGGCGAGCCCGTCCTCGACACGGACGGCTGCACCGCATCCATGTGGGCCGTCCTGCGCGACGTCAGCGCGCTGCGGCGCAGCCAGCGGGTGGTGCGCCGCACCCACGAGACCCTGCGCCGTGAACAGCCCGACGCCGAGACCGGACACCGGGCCGCGGCGGAGCCGGCGCAAGCCGTCCTGCCGCCGTGGCAGACCTCCCTCCGGCTCCCCGACCACGGTCCCGGCACCCTGGACATCGCCGCGCACTACCTGCCGTCCGAGACGAGCGCCCTGGTCGGCGGCGGCTGGTACGACGCCATGGAGCTGCCTGACGGCAGGACGATGCTCACCGTCGGCGATCTCACCGGCCACGGCGTCCAGGCCACCTCCGCCATGGCGGTGGTGATGGGCGCGGTGCGCGGCATGGCGATGGCCGGCATCGAACCCGGCGCCCTCCTCGGGCACCTCAACCAGTTGCTGGAGACTTCCATTCAGCCGGCCCTGGGCAGCGCCGTGTGCGGCAGGTTCGACCCGGCCACGCGCACCCTGGACTGGGCGCAGGCCGGACACCCCGCACCCCTGCTCTTCCGCGACGGCACCGGACGCCCGCTGCCCCTGCCGGACGGCGTGCTGCTCGGAGCGGCCTCCGGAGTCGCCTACGAGCAGGACGAGGCGCACCTGCTGCCCGGCGACGTGCTGGTGCTGCACACCGACGGACTGGCCCGCGACGACGCCGGGCACGGTGGTGCGCGCCCGGGCACGGAGGCGCTGCTGGGGCTGGCCCCGCGCTTCGCCGAGGCCGGCTCGGCGCAGGAGTGCGTACGGATCGTCGTCGAGGCGTTCGGCGGGACCGAGCGGCTGGACGACGCGTGCGTGCTGATCGCCCGCGTCGGGGCGTAGGGAAGCGGCAGCCGCCCTCGGCGGAGCCCGCTGCTCATCGCGTCCCGGGACGCCTCAGATCTCGGCGCTCCTCGGCTTCTTGCCGCCCCGGCTGGGCGGCATGGAGAGCTGGATCTCCTCGCGCAGGTCCTCGATCTTCGCGTAGCCCGAGAACTGCCCGGTCAGCCGGTACATCTCGCGCAGCCGGTCCCAGGTCCGGTGGGAGGAGGTCTCCCCCATCGTGACCAGGGCGAGCCGGGCGTAGCGGTCGGCCTGTTCCGGGTCGTCGGCGATGAAGCACGCCGAGGCGAGTGAGATGTAGTCGAAGATCTTGGACCGCTGGCGCCCGTTGACCCGCAGCTCCAGGGCCTGCTTCGCGTGCCGCTGGGCGATGACCGCCGCCGAGGGCTCGTGTTCCGCGAGCGTACGGAAGGCCAGGGCCTGCATGCCGTGCATGTCGGCCTCGTCGAACATCTGCATCCAGCTGGGCGGGGGCACGTCGGTCTTGTCCGAGACGAAGAGCTCCTCGGCCCGGCCGAGCGTGCGCCGCATGGCCTGGCCCCGGCCCATGGACGCCTGCGCCCACGCCTCGATGGTGCAGAGCATCGCCTGGGTGCGCGGCAGGACGCTGTCGCCGGAGCCCGACTTGGCGAGCTTCATCAGGTCCAGCGCGTCGTCGGGACGGCCCAGGTGGACCATCTGGCGGGCCGCCCGGGACAGTGCCTCGCCCGCGCGCGGACGGTCGCCGCCCTCGCGGGCCGCGTGCGCGGCGATGACGAAGTACTTCTGCGCGGTGGGTTCGAGGCCCACATCGTGCGACATCCACCCCGCCAGGACGGCGAGGTTGGCGGCGACGCCCCACAACCGCTTCTGGAGGTGGGCGGGGTGGTGGTACGAGAGCATGCCGCCCACTTCGTTGAGCTGGCCCACCACGGCCTTGCGCTGGAGTCCGCCGCCCCGGGACGCGTCCCAGGCGCGGAAGACCTCGACGGACCGCTCCAGCGCCTCGATCTCCTCGGAGCCGACGGGGGCGGCCTCGTACAGGTCGAAGCCCGCGGGGTCCGCGTGTACCGGGTCGCCGGCGCGCGGGGCGTCGGCCGCCAGTACGGGGTCGGTGTGCAGCCAGTCGTGCATGGGGCCGGCGATGGCGGAGCCGGCGGTGAGCACGGCGCCCGCGCTCATCAAGCCGCGTCGGTTGAGCATGAGGTCCATTCCCGTGAATTCGGTGAGGACCGCTGCCGTCCGTTCGGGCGCCCACGGGAGTTGCTCGGGATTGTCCTGCGTCCCGGCCTCTCGCCGCTTCCCCACACGCCCGCGCCGGCCGAACCCGAGGTCCTCGATGGTCACGACACGGCCGAGCCGCTCGGTGAACAGAGCCGCCAGCACCTTCGGCACGGGATCACGGGGGGACTCCCCCATGTCGATCCAGCGCCTCACGCGCGAGGTGTCGGTGGCCAGTTGGGGGTGGCCCATGGCCGCCGCCTTCCGGTTCACCATTCTCGCGAGTTCGCCCTTGGACCAGCCGGCAAGGCCGAACAGGTCCGACAGGCGGGTGTTGGGTTCTCCGGTCACGTCAAGCCCCCAGGTTCTCGGCTGTGTTGACAGTAACCCCGTGTCAGATGCCTTTCGACTATTCGCCAGGGTTCGCCAGGGTGCGCTATGTCGAGAGACACCCGCGCGCCGGTGTCAGGTAGGAAAGCGCAACCCCGCCCGGCAGCCCTAGGTACTCCCCAGGGTGCCGAACGGCCGCCGGCCGGGGTGGCGCACGCAACTTGTCGGCGCACGAAGGGATCTGTATCGCCCATGTACACAGCATCGTCCTCCGTGTCCGCCCCGCCCCGGCCGCTGCGTCCCCTCCAGGCGGGCGGCGGACCGTATCTCGACCCTCGCGCCACCGTCCCGGCCCCCGGCATCGGGCGGCCCAGGCGGCCGGGAGGGCCCGGCGTCCCCTCGCTCGGCGGCCGGCTGGACCTGTCGGGTCCCCAGGGCGCCCAGCTGAGGATGGTGATCGCGTCCGTGCACCGGATCTGCCCGGAGTTCAATCCGGTGCAGGTGCTGCGGCGCAGCGGACGTTCGGTGCTGCTGGTCGGCTCCACGGGGCGCGCGACGGCCGTGGCGAAGTGTTTACTGGACCACTCCCCCGCGTGGTCGGAGCGGTTCCGGCACGAAATAGCGGCATACCGGGCGTTCGTCCGGCACCGCCCGCCGGTCCGGGTGCCCCGGCTCATCGCCGCCGACCCGGAGAACTGCACGCTGGTCATCGAGCGGATGCCGGGCCGGGTGGCAGCCCTGACGCGCCACCCTGCCGAGGCGCCGCCGCGCGCGGACCTGCGGGCCGTGCTCGGGGCGGTGGCCCGGGTGAACGCCTGGCGTCCGCCCGCCGGCCTGTTCGAGGCGCCGCTCGACTACGCGGCGCGGATCGCCCGCTACCACGAGCTGGGGCTCTTCACCGACCGGGACCTGGGCGACCTGCAGAAGCTGCTGCACGGGATCGCCCACTCCGGTGGGCGCCAGGGGATGGGGCAGTTCTGCCACGGGGACGCACTGCTCTCCAACATCCTGCTGTCGCCCACGGGGCCGGTGCTGGTGGACTGGGAGCACGCGGGCTGGTATCTGCCGGGGTACGACCTGGCGACGCTCTGGACGGTGCTGGGTGACGCGCCGGTGGCCCGGCGCGAGATCAGCAAGCTGGCGCAGGTCGCCGGTCCGGCGGCGCGCGACGCGTTCCTGGTCAACCTGATGCTCGTGCTCACGCGGGAGATCCGCCGGTACGAGACGGCCGTGCAGCGGGCCATGCGGGAGGCCGGGCCCGCCCGGGCCGTGCCGGAGCGGCCGGGCGCGCTCGCCCCGGGCGAGGAGCAGCGGCTGCTGCTGCGCCGGCTGCACGACGACTGCGCGATGGCCCGGAACGCCGTGCGGGCGGCGGTCGGCACGCGCTGACCGGCCGGCCCCACGGGGCGCGCCGCGGGTCCGGTGCCGACACACCGGGCCCGCGGCGCGCTGTTGTGTACGTGCCGGCTCCTGGCCTCAGCGGGCGCGGACGATGTCCACGTCGGACGCCTTGACGAAGGCGACGCGGTGGCCGATCTGGACCGTCACGTACTTCTCCTTGCCCTTGAAGTACGCGTGGTCCAGCGGGTAGGAGGCGTCGATCGTCGGTGCGTAGAAGAAGCCGGTGGGCGCCTCGCCGCCGCCGGGGTAGGACTGGCCGGCCTTGATCGTGTACTGGAGGGGCGTGCCGACCCGCTGGTCCGCGAAGTCCGCCGGGTACTCCGACTTCTCCGGGTACGCCACCCCGTACACCGGGACCTCCGTCCTGCCGGCCTTCGGGCGGACGACGTAGCCGGAGGTGGGGACGGTGGTGCGGGTGTGGGCAGGGGTGCGGAACCACGCCTTCTCGCCGTACCACCAGATGGCCGTCCAGCCGGGGGCGTGGCCGGCGACGACGGCCTGCTGGGTGGCACTGATCTTGCTGCCCCAGTCGGCGGCGCAGTTGGTGCCGGGCGAGCCGTCCGGGTGGATGCCGGGGTCGGAGAAGAGGGGCGAATCGTCCGAGGGCGCGGTGTGCAGCGGGACGGCGCTGGAGCCCTGGACCGGCAGGTCCACCTTCTTCTCGCAGTCGCGGAACGCCTGCTTGTTGTCCTTGAACCTGGGACTGACGGTGACCAGTTGGCTGCCGGGACGGGCGGTGGGCACGGTGGGCTTGCCGAGCAGCGCCATGAAGTGGTTCCAGTCCCAGTAGGTGCCCGGGTCCCAGTGCATGTTCTTGGTGCCGGCGGCGCTGGTGGGCGGGACGCCGTCGTGGCCGATGATGTGCTGGCGGTCGAGGGGGATGTCGTACTCGGCGGCGAGGTAGCGCACGAGGGCGGCGGTCGAGCGGTACATCTCGGGGGTGTACCACTGGGCGCCGTCGACGGCGACGCCTTCCTGCTCGATGCCGATGGAGTGGCTGTTGACGTACCAGTTGCCGGCCTGCCAGGCGACGTCCTTGTTCTTGACCATCTGGGTGACGTGGCCGTCGGCGGAGCGTACGACGTAGTGGGCCGAGGTCTGCTTCAGCGGGTTCTGGAAGATCTTCAGGGTGGTGTCGAAGTCCTCCTCCGTGTCGTGCAGCACGATGAACCTGATCTTGTTGGTGTGCGGCCGGTCGGCGGTGTCGTAGTTGCCGTACGTCTCCTTGTCGGCCGGGTCGCCGGTCTGCTGGTAGGCGGCCGGGACCCAGTCGCAGGCGAGACCGCGCGGGCACTCGGGCCGGACCCCGTCGGCGCCGGCCTGGGCGGCCGGGCTGAGCAGCGCGAGGCTCAGTGCCCCGGCGGTGGTGAAGGCGAGTGCGAGCCTGGTCCTCTGCTTGGACGTCATGACAACCCTTCGTAGAGCCGGGTGGAGCCGTTGCGGGCGTGCGCGCACACTCTGTGACCTGACGTGAAGGAGCGTCAAGAGTCCGGGGGGAGCCGCGCGTTGAGCCACTGGACCAGACCACTGACAGGGCCTGTGACCTGCGAAGGGCAGGAAGCGGCGGGGGCGTGACGATCGCGCGTTACCAGGGTTTTACGAGCCCGGACCGGCACGGGTGTCCCTCGAACGGGCGCTCTGCGGTGTGACTATTCGCGGCCGTGCGTGCCCCGAACGGACCAAGGGTAGTGCTGGCGCCGACAGGACCGATGCGCGTGGTACCCACGCTATGGCTCTCGGAAAGGCCGGACGCACATGGCTCAGCCGTTCACCCTGCCGGACTTCTATGTTCCGTATCCGGCGCGTCTCAACCCCCATGTGGAGGCGGCCCGGCAGCACACCAAGACGTGGGCGCGGGCCATGGGGATGCTGGAGGGGTCCGGCATCTGGGAGGAGAAGGACCTCGACGCGCACGACTACGCGCTGCTGTGCGCGTACACCCATCCCGACTGCCCGGCGGAGGCGCTGTCGCTCGTCACCGACTGGTACGTGTGGGTCTTCTTCTTCGACGACCACTTCCTGGAGCTGTTCAAACGGACCCCGGACCGCGAGGGCGGCAAACGGTATCTGGACCGGCTGCCCGCGTTCATGCCGATGGAGCGCGGCGCGCCGGTGCCCGAGCCGGAGAACCCGGTGGAAGCGGGGCTCGCGGATCTGTGGGCGCGTACGGTGCCCGCGATGTCCGACGCGTGGCGGGTCCGGTTCGCGGAGTCGACGCGGAACCTGCTCAACGAGTCGCTGTGGGAACTCGCCAACATCAACGAGGGCCGCATCGCGAACCCCGTCGAGTACATCGAGATGCGCCGCAAGGTGGGCGGGGCCCCGTGGTCGGCCGGTCTCGTGGAGTACGCGGCCGGCGCCGAGGTGCCGGAGGCGGTGGCCGGTGAGCGGGCGCTGCGGGTGCTGCGCGACGCGTTCTCGGACGGAGTCCATCTGCGCAACGACCTCTTCTCGTACCAGCGCGAGGTGGAGGACGAGGGCGAGAACAGCAACGGGGTGCTGGTGCTCGAACGCTTCCTCGACTGCTCGACGCAGGAGGCGGCCGAGGCGGTGAACGACCTGCTGACCTCCAGGCTCCAGCAGTTCGAGAACACCGCGCTGACCGAGGTGGCCCCGCTCTGCGCGGCCAAGGGCCTGGACGCGGCGCAGACGGCCGCGGTCGGGGCGTACGTGAAGGGGCTGCAGGACTGGCAGTCCGGCGGCCATGAGTGGCACATGCGCTCCAGCCGCTACATGAACGACGGCGGCGCCGGCGAGGCCGAACCGGGCTTCGGGATGTCCGCCGCGTCGATCCGCTTCACCCGGCGGTCCGAGTCGGCCCGGCTGCGCAGCCACAGCCATGCGCTCTTCCAGCACGTGGGCCCGTCCGTGCTGCCCGACTTCGACCTGCCGTTCGACACGACGCTGAGCCCGCATCTGGAGGGCGCGCGGAAGCGGCTGGTGGTCTGGGCCGACCGGATGGGCATCCTGGGTCCGCAGCCCGGGGTGCCGGGTTCGCACATCTGGGACGAGGAGCGGCTGCGGGCGATCGACCTGCCGCTGTGCGCGGCCGGTATCCACCCGGACGCGACGCCGGACGGGCTCGACCTGTCCTCGGGGTGGCTGGCGTGGGGGACGTACGGCGACGACTGGTTCCCGGTGGTGCACGGCCGGTCGCGCGATCTGGCGGGGGCCCGGCTGGCCAACGAGCGCCTGTCGCTGTTCATGCCGCTGGACGGGAGCCCCGCGCCGGAGCCGGTCAACGCGCTGGAACGGGGGCTCGGCGACCTCTGGGAGCGTACGGCGGGGCCGATGGACGACGCCGGGCGGCGCGCGTTCCGCAAGTCCGTCGAGGACATGACGGAGAGCTGGCTGTGGGAGCTGGCGAACCAGGCGCAGCACCGGATCCCCGACCCGGTGGACTACGTCGAGATGCGGCGTATGACGTTCGGCTCGGACCTGACGATGAGCCTGTGCCGGATCGGGCACGGCCGCAAGGTGCCGCGGGAGATCTACGAGAGCGGGCCGCTGCGCTCCCTGGAGAACGCGGCCGCCGACTACGCGGCGCTGCTCAACGACCTGTTCTCCTACCAGAAGGAGATCGAGTACGAGGGCGAGGTGCACAACGGCGTCCTGGTCGTGCAGAACTTCTTCGGGGTGGACTACTCGACGGGGGTGGCGATCCTCTACGACCTGATGAAGTCGCGGCTGCGGCAGTTCCTCCATGTCGCCGAGCACGAACTGCCCGTGCTGTACGACGACTTCGGTCTGGACGCGGAGGCCAGGGAGACGCTGGCGGGCTATGTGCAGGAGCTGAAGCACTGGATCGCGGGGATCCTGATCTGGCACCGGGGCTGCCGGCGCTACCGCGAGGAGGATCTGCGGCGGGGCACCGGCGCCCCGTGGCACCTCAACGGTCCCACGGGGCTGGGCACTTCGGCGGCGATGGTGGCGACGCTGTTCGGTCAGCTGTCGGGGGTGAACGTGTAGCGCCCGCCGGCGCGGGCCCGGAAGGTCTTCGTACCGCCGGTGAAGAGCGTGGCGCGTACCGTCGCCGTACGGGTGCGGCCGGCCGTGAGTACCACACGGCGGGCCGCGCCCCCGGCCCACTGGGGGTCGGCCGGGTCGTCCCGGTCGGCCTTCCACTCCTGGAGCTGCCCGCAGGAGCCGGTGCGCAGACCGGGGTCGAGGCGGTCCACAGCGTCATCTCGTTGAAGGTGATGCGCTCGGATGCGAGGGGCCCCCAGATGCTCGCGCCGAGGGCGCCGCCCCCGATGGGCAGGGTCTCGCGCCATACCGGAAGATGCCAGAAGTCCGGTGCGGCCCGGTGACCGTGGTGTGCTCAGCCCTGCTGGAAGAGCTCGGCGGGCAGCGGCTTGAGGAGGGCGTACAGGTCGTCGGTGATGGGCCGGTCCCAGCTGGCGATGGTGACGAGCACACCGTCGCTGCGGTCGAACTGCACGCAGGAGATGCGGCTCTCGGAGAGCTTCACCCGGCGCACGATCATGAGGTTGTCGCCCTGCATGACGGGCATGTCCTCGGTGCCGGTGACCTCGACCGGCTCGTCGTTCTCCAGCGCCAGCAGAAGCTGGGCCACCTCGAAGGGGACCTGCCCCTCCTCGGTCTCGCGCGCGGGTGAGCCCTCCGGCAGGTTGCCGATGATCATCGCCGGGCCGCGCCCGCCGAACAGGTCGTACCGGAGGAACACACCCTGGCAGCTGCCGTCGGGTGCGGGGAGCAGACCGGCGCCGAGGTTGCCGGGCCAGTCACCGGGGTCCATGGCCAGGACGTCGAAGTCGGGGCCCGCGGGTGTGGCGGCGCTGCGGCGGCGGAGGAAGGACATGCACATATGTTACGTGTCCTGGCTCACCTCGCCGAGCCGGGCCCGAACCGGCATATGCACAGGCCCGAGGCACACCTCCGCGCACCGCGCGCTCCCCTCGTGTGCACACCTCTCACCCGGTACGCGACTCCGTGGCCAGCCGTTCCAGCACGGCGACGGCCTCGTCCACCCGCTCGTACGGCACGAAGAGGTGGTCGTGGTGAAACCCCGCCACCACGTTGCAGCTGATCCCGGCGTCGGTCAGGGCGAGCGAGACGGCGGCGGTCAGCCCCACCGCTTCCAGCGCCGAGTGCACCCGCAGGGTGATCCAGCCGGCGACATAGGTGTACGTCAGACCGGCCGCCGCGGCCTCGGCCTCGGGGAGTACCAGGGTGAGCCCTTCGCTCTCGCGGACCGTGACGACGGGTGCGACACCGTGGGGCAGGATGCCGTCGGCCACGGTGGCGTAGACGTACCGGCCGGGGTGCCGCTCGGGCCTCAGGTCGCTCAGCAGGACACGGAGATCGCTTTCGGCTGTCACGGCCACCACGCTACCGAGGGGGCGCCGGCGTGAGCCATTCGGGCACGTCCCGCGTCCAACCGGTCACCGTGCGTGGCACCGGGGCGGGATCGCCCATAGCTTCGGCTCATGAGGAAACGACACATCACACGCCTCGTGAGCATCGCAGCCGCATCGGCCGCCGGACTGGCCGCGGCGGTGCCGTCGGTGCCGGCCATCGCGGCCGGCGCGCGCGTCGTGGCACCGGGGCAGTCCATCCAGGCGGCGGTGGACGCCGCACGGCCCGGGGACACCATCGTCGTCCGGCCCGGGACCTACCGTGAGAGCGTCCGGATCAGCACGCCGGGCCTGACCCTGCGCGGCTCCGGGGACGACACGGTCATCATGCCCGCGGCCGGCCGGGCCGCCTCCGGCGACGACTGCGCGGGTGCGGGCAACGGGATCTGCGTCCTGGGGACGGCGGACGACACCGTGGACGGGGTGACCGTCAGGTCCCTTCGCGTCACCGGATTCGCGCGCAGCGGCCTGTGGGCGTCCTGGACCGACCGGCTCTCCGTCCGCGCGGTGACCGCCGACGCCAACGGTGTCTGGGGCATCGCGCAGCAGCGGTCCACCCGCTCCGACATCCGGGACAGCACCGCCCGCTCCAACGGGGACGCGGGCGTCTTCGTCGCCAACAGCGTCGACGAGGAGGGCGGCGCCACCGACACCGGCGGCACCCGGGTCCGGGGCAACACGCTGACCGACAACCGGATCGGGTTCACCGCGCGGCGGGTGCGCAACCTGTCGGTGCGCGACAACACCTTCACCGCCAACTGCAGCGGGGTGTTCGTCGTGGGCGACGAGGGCACTCCGCAGGCCGGTGCCATGTCGGTCCGCTCCAACCGGATCACCGGCAACAACAAGTTCTGCGCCTCCACCGACCGGCTGCCCGCGATCCAGGGTTCCGGGATCGTGCTGACCGGCACCGCGTCCACCGAGGTGCGGAACAACGTGATCCGCGACAACGTGGGCGCGACCCCGCTGTCGGGCGGCGTCGTGCTGTTCAAGAGCTTCGTGGGCGCGAAGAACACCGACAACACCGTCAGCGGCAACGTCGTCCTCGGCAACCGGCCCGCGGACCTGGCGAACCGGGACACCGGTACGGGCAACCGGTTCACCGGCAATGTCTGCACGACCTCCGCACCGGCCGGGATGTGCTGACCGGTGACCCCCCGCACGAGGAGAAGCGAGACGGCATGACCACCATGAGCACCACCCCCGGCACCACTCCCGTCCAGCCCCTTCCCACCCCCCAGCCGGCGATGCGGCTGCGCGAGCTCGTGTTCGGCGCGGCCCGCTCCGCCGCCGTGCGCGCCGCCGCCCGGCTGGGTGTCGCCGACGCGCTCGGCGACACCCCGGAGACCCCGGAGCGGCTCGCGGCGGCGGTGGGGACCGAGCCCGGGCCGCTACGGCGGCTGCTGCGGGCACTGGCCTGCTACGGCGTCTTCACGGAGAACGCCGACGGCACCTTCGCGCACACCGACATGTCCCGGCTGCTGCGGGAGGACGCCCCGGACAGCCTGCGGGCGATCTCGCTGTGGTGCACCGAACCCTGGACCTGGGAGGTGTGGCCCCGCCTCGAAGACGCGGTGCGTTCCGGCGGCAACGTCTTCGAGGACGTGTTCGGCAAGGAGTTCTTCGACTACCTCCACCAGGACGCCCACGAGTCGGCGCAGGTGTTCAACGCGGCCATGACCACCTCCAGCGTGCAGTCGGCGCTGGACGTCGCCGCCCTGCTCGACCTCACCGGTGTCTCGTCGGTGGCCGACATCGGCGGCGGCCAGGGGCATGTGCTGGCGAGCCTGCTGGAGAAGCACCCGTCGGTGAGCGGCACCCTGATGGACCTGCCGGGGGTCGTCGCCCGGGCCGACGAGCGGCTGCGGGACGGCGGCGCGCTGGCCGGGCGGGCGTCCATCGTGGCCGGGGACTGCCGGGAGGGCATCCCGGTCGCCGCCGACCTCTACATCATCAAGAACATCCTGGAGTGGGACGACGGGAGCACCCGCCGGACGCTCGCCGCCGTCGTCCGGGCGGCCCGGCCCGGCGCCCGGGTCGTCGTCATCGAGAACCTGGTGGACGACACCCCGTCGATGCGGTTCACGACCGCCATGGACCTGCTGCTGCTCCTGAACGTGGGGGGCGCCAAGCACACCCGGCAGAGCCTGGTGGACCGGCTCTCCGAGGCGGGGCTGCGGATCGACGGCGTGCGGCCGGTCAACCCGTATCTGCACGCCTTCGAGTGCGTGGTGCCGGACTGACCTCCGGGCGTACGCGAAACCGCCCCGGTCCCCGCCGAAGAGCAGGGACCGGGGCGGTTTCGCGTGTCACGCGGTGGCGTCGCGCTCCCAGCGGTAGAACTCCTGGGCCATCGCGTCCTTGGGCCCACGCCAGGTCTCGGGGTCGTAGGGGCTGACGAAGGCGGTGAGCCGTTCGCTGATGGCCCGGAACTCCGGGTGCTCGGTCACCTTGGCGATCTCCGGGCCGGGCGGGCGCTCGGACTCGATCATGTGCAGGTAGACGTCGCCGAACTGGAAGAGCTTGCGGCGGGTGACGCCGACCAGGTGCGGCAGTTCGCTGTTGTCGGACGCGGCGAACAGTTCCGCGATGTCCGGGGCGGATCCCGGCGCCATCCGGGCGACGATCAGGGCGTGGTGCATGGGTGGTGCCTTTCTGCCGCCCCGGACCGGGTCCCGGCCGGGCGGCCGGGAGGGGCCGGTCTGCGACGGCGGGTCAGTTGGCCGGGACGGCTGCGGAGCGGCCCTCGCGGTCGCGCTGCTCGATCTTGTCCCGGATCAGCGCCATCTGGACCTTGGAGTTCCGGTTGATGTTGTCGGTCATCCAGGCGTCGTCCACCGGCGCGTCGGGGCGCATCGCGAAGTCCTGCTGCCAGTGCATGCGGGTGCCGCCGGGGACCTCGGCGTACTCCCACCGGATGTCCATGTGCTGGAACGGTCCGGGCTCGACGCGGCGGGCCCGCACGGTACGGCCCGGCCGGTCGGTGGTGCGCTCGGAGACCCAGCTCCACACCTTGCCGTTCTCGTCGGGGTGCATGGTCAGGCGGAAGGTGGTGCGCTCGCCGTCCCGTTCCAGGACGTCGACGGCCGCGTACTCGCTGAAGAGCTGCGGCCAGTTCTCCAGGTCGTTCGTCATGTCCCAGACGAGGTCCAGGGGGGCGGCGATGACGATCTCGTTCTCGGTGTGTCCGGACACGTCAGGCTCCTGTCATGAGGCTGTTGTTGACGAGGTCGAGGAACTCGCGGGGCGTCTTGCACCGGTCCGCGTCGGCCGGCAGCGGCTGCCCGTGCCGGTTCTCGAGTACGCCGACGATGCCGAGCAGCCCGAGGGAGTCCAGGCCGTACTCGTCGAAGGCGGCGTCGGAGCGGTTCTCCATCTCCTTGGGGTCGACGGAGAGGCCGGCGCCCTTCTTCATGAGGGCGGCGAGTTCTTCGTACGTCAGTCGTTCGGTCATGAGGGACTTCTCCTTCGCACGGGGGTGGGCGGGCTCACGCGGGGCGCCGGAGCACCAGGGCCGCGTTCGAGCCCATGAGGCCGCGGCTGAGCACGAGCGCGGTCCGCAGTTCGGCGGGGCGGGCCCGCTCGGTGACGACATCGAGGTCGTGGCAGACCTCGAAGACGTTGGGCGTGGGCGGGACGAGGCCGTCCTCCATGGCCAGGACGGCCGCCGCCGCGTCCAGGACCGGGCCTCCGCAGTAGGCCCGGCCGATGCCGGTCTTGGGGGCGGTCACCGGGACGCGCCGGCTGTGCGGACCGAGCGCGTCGGCCAGCGCCAGCGCCTCGGCCCGGTCGGCGGCCGGGGAGCCGAGCGCGTCCGCGAAGACGACGTCGACCTCGTCGGGGGCGCAGCCGGCTTCCCGCAGCGCGCCCTCGATGGCGTGGGCGAGGCCCTCCCGGGACTCCTCCCAGTGGGCGGCCGTGGTGAAGGTGGCGGCGTGGCCCGCGATCTCCGCCCGGACCCGGGCTCCGCGCTCGCGGGCCGACTCCTCCTCCTCGACCACGAACATCGCGCCGCCCTCGGCGGGCACGAAGCCGCAGGCGTCCGAGGTGAAGGGGCGGTAGGCGCGCGTCGGGTCCTCGCAGGCGCTGAGGTCGCGGTAGCCGAGCTGGCAGACCACGGAGTACGGCGCGAGCGGGGCCTCCGCGGCGCCGACCACGACGGCGTCGGTGCCGCGCCGCACGGAGCGGTCGGCGTGCGCGAGCGCGTCGAGGCCGCCCGCCTCGTCGCTGGCCACCACCGCGCACGGGCCCTTGAAGCCGCCGCGGATGGAGATCTGGCCCGTGCTCGCCGCGTAGAACCAGGCGATCGACTGGTAGGGGCCGACATACGTGGAGCCCTGGCCCCACAGCCGCTGGAGTTCGCGCTGGCCGAACTCGCCGCCGCCGGAGCCGGCCGCGGTGACCACGCCGACGCCGAACGGCCGGTCCTCGTAGTCGGCGCGGCCTAGCCGGGCGTCGTCCAGCGCCATGTCGGCGGCGGCCATCGCGAAGTGCGTGAACCGGTCGGTCTGGACGAGGTAGCGCTCCTCGATGAGCGCGACCGGGTCGAAGCCGCGGACCTCGCCGGCGATGTGCAGCGGGAGGTCCTCGCATCCTTCGCGGGTGACCCGGTCCAGGACGCTCATGCCCTCCTGGGTGCGCTTCCAGAAGGCTTCGGTGCTGGTGCCGTTGGGGGCGACGACGCCGATGCCGGTGACAACGGTGCGCCGGGCCTTTCGGGTGCTCATCATGTCCTCCCTCGGGTCAGGGCCACCGCGGACTGGAAGCCGCCGAAGCCGCTGCCCACCGAGAGGACGCTGCGCAGCTTCAGGGGGCGGGCGGTGCGCGGCACGTAGTCGAGGTCGCACTCCGGGTCCGGGGACTCGTAGTTCGCCGTCGGGGGCACCGTCTGGTTGACCAGGGCCAGGACGCAGGCGGCGATCTCGATCGCGCCGATCGCACCGAGCGAGTGGCCCACCATCGACTTGATGGAGCTCATCGGCACCTTGTGGGCGTGCGCGCCGAGGGCCCTTTTGACGGCGGCGGTCTCGTGCCGGTCGTTCTGCTTGGTGCCCGAGCCGTGCGCGTTGACGTAGTCGATGTCCTGCGGGGAGATCCGGGCGTGGCCGAGTGCGTGGTTGATGGCCTCGGCCATCTCCAGACCCTCGGGGGTGAGCCCGGTCATGTGGTACGCGTTGCCGAAGGTGGCGTAGCCGGCGATCTCGCAGTACACCGTCGCCCCGCGGGCCCGGGCGTGTTCCAGTTCCTCCAGGACGAGTACGGCTCCGCCCTCGCCCATGACGAAGCCGTCGCGGCGTGCGTCGAAGGGGCGGGAGGCGTGTTCCGGGTCGTCGTTGTTGGGGGAGGTCGCTTTGATCGCGTCGAAGCAGGCCACGGTGATCGGGGTGATCGGGGAGTCCGACGCACCGGCTATGCAGACGTCGACCCGGCCCTCCTCGATGGAGTGGAAGGCGTAGCCGATGGCGTCCAGACCCGAGGTGCAGCCGGTGGAGACGGTCTGCACGGGGCCGTGGGCGCCGACCTGCTCGGCGACGGCGGAGGCCAGCGAGCTGGGTGAGAAGGCGCGTTCCAGGTGGGGGCCGACCCGGCGGTGGTCGACGTCCCAGCGCGCTCCCTTCTCGCTGACGGCGACGTAGTCGTGCTCCAGCCGGGTGGTTCCGCCGACCGCGGTGCCGAGGGAGACCCCCATCCGCCAGGGATCGGTGTGCTCCGGGTCCAGACCGGCGTCGGCCAGTGCCTCGCGGGCGGCGACCATCGCGAACTGCACATAGCGGTCCGCGCGGGCAGTGTCCTCGTCGTCCAGTCCGTGCGCGGCCGGGTCGAAGTCGCACTCGGCGGCGATCCGGGAGCGGAAGCCCGCCGGGTCGAAGAGGGTGATGCCCCGGGTCGCGGTGCGGCCGTTGGAGAGCAGGTCCCAGAAGGCCGGGGTCCCGATGCCGCCCGGGGCGACGACGCCGACTCCGGTGACCGCCACGCGCCGGGTCATGAGGCGGCCTCGGTTCGTTCTGGCGGGGCGCCCCGCTCGGCGGTCTCGGTCACCTCGGTGTCGACGTGGCCGAGTTCGGGGCGGGGGGCGAGCGGGCCGAGGTGGAAGACCATGCGGGCCTCGGTGTCCCCGACGTTGCGGAAGCGGTGACGCACGTGCGGGGGGATCAGCAGGCCCTGGTCGGGGCGCATGGTGTGCGTCTCCCCGTCCAGGTCGACCTCCAGGTGCCCCTGCACGACGTACACGAACTCCTCGGAGTACGGGTGGTAGTGCTCGCCGATGCGGTCGCCGGGGTCGACGAGGGCGAGGCCCATGAAACCGCTGGTGGCGCCCACCGCGGTGGGGGTGAGCATGGCGCGCAGGTCGCCTCCGCGCCTGGTGTTGGGCTGGGTCTCACTGAGGTCCACGATGCGTGGCCGGTGGGTGGTCATGTCTGTTTCTCCTCCTGGGCGCGGGGCGCACGGTGGGGTCGGGCGAGGGCCCGGGGTGCCGGAGCGCGGTTCAGGAATCGGCGGCGCGCCGGTCGGTGATCAGCCGCATCTCGGACCGGGCGAGGAAGCGCGCGGCGTCCTGGTCGGTGGCCGGGACGGTGTTCGCCTCGCCGGCGAGGAGGCGGGCCAGGCGGGCCGCCTTGCCGGGGCCGTGGATGCCGAGGGCCTGGGCGGGTTGCGCGTCGAGCGGACCGCTCGCCTCCAGGAGGCGTACGACGACGTCGTCGCGCTGGAAGATGGTGCTGCTGTCGATGGGGCTGCCGGTGTCGTCGGCGGCCTCCTCGTCGTGCCCGGCCAGGAGGCGGGCCAGGGCCATGCCGCAGCCCTCCTTGGCCTGGTAGAACACGGCGTGCCGGTGCAGGCTCCCGGGGGTGTGGCGGCCGGCCGAGACGTGGTGCACGGTGGGCAGGGCCGCGCGGGTGAAGAACATCCGGGCGGAGTCGGGGTCGGCGAGGTCCCGGTCCTGTTCGAGGTAGGGGTTGATGGCCTCCTCGACGGCGCGGATCTCGGGCTGGCGGGAGACGTGGCGCAGCGCGGCCATCAGGTCGCCCTCGACCTCGACGGCGCGCACCACGCGGTTGCCGTGCATGAACAGCGAGGTGCGGCGCAGCCGGGTGTGGTCGTCCACGCGGGAGCGGGGCGACTCGTAGTCGGCGAGGAGCTTCGCGACGATGTCCTCGGTGCCGGGTTTCACGGTGAAGGTGAGCGCGTGGCGCACGACGCCGTCGCCGAGGCGCGGAGAGGTCTGGAGGCTGCCCCTGACCGGGTCGGGGACGGCCTCGAAGCCCTTGCCGGTCTCGCGCAGCACGCTGAACCGCAGCGACCTGGTGTCGCGTACGCAGCTGTGCAGGGGCTGCACGGTGGCGACGTGCTCCTCGCTGTTCACCCAGGCGAGGAAGGGCGGGGCGCTCTCCCACTCGCTGGTGATCAGCCACTGCGAGGGGTTCTCGATGGACTGGCACAGCTGGTCGCTGATGTGGCCGGGGATGGACGCGACCTGGTTGCGCATGTGCTCGTACGCCTCCAGGAACTGCTTCTGGGCGCCGTCGTGCAGGTCCAGCAGCAGCACGACGCGCAGCCGGGATCCGTCGAAGGCGGACTGTGAGATCCGTTCCGAGAGGGTGGTGGTCATCTGGCGAACTCCTTCGACGGTGGGGAGCAGGAACGCTGGGAGAGCGGCCGGAGCCGCCGGCCGCCGACTTGGGCCGGGACGGGGGCTCCCGGCGGTCGCGCACGGCCCGCCCCGGACCGAGGGCGTCGTCTCCGTGACCGATCGTGAAACGCTGGTCCGCCCGACGCGAGATTTATGAACCGTTCAGGTGAGCAGGCGTCCGAAGGGCTCTGTCCCGGCTCCGCCCGGGCATGGACAGAGCATCTGTACGGCGTCGGAGCTGGAGCAACTGATGAACGAGAACGTCGACCTCCACGTACCGGTCCTCATCGTGGGCGGCTCGCTGGTGGGTCTGTCCGCGTCCCTTTTCCTCGGCCGGCTCGGCGTCGAGCACCTGCTGGTCGAGAAGCACTCCGCCACCTCGACCCATCCGCGTGGCCGCGGCAACAACGTCCGCACGATGGAGGTGTTCCGCCGTGCGGGTGTCGAGCAGGACATCCGGGCGGCCGCTTCGGTGCTGGCGGACAACCACGGCATCCTCCAGGCCGGCTCGCTGACCGGCGAGGACCAGGAGTGGCTGTTCAAGGAGATCGACCCGGGCGGGGCGCTCGCCCGGTTCAGCCCGACGGGCTGGTGCCTGTGCAGCCAGAACGACCTGGAGCCGGTCCTGCTGGAGCGGGCCCGGGCGCAGGGCGGCGATCTGCGCTTCGCCACGGAGATGATGACGTTCGACCCGGATGCCTCGGGGGTCACGGCGACCTTGAAGAACCGGGAGACCGGTGAGCACACGACGGTGCGGGCGGACTACCTGATCGCCGCGGACGGGCCGCGCAGCCCGGTCCGTGAGCAGCTGGGCATCGGCCGTTCGGGGGCCGGTGACCTGTTCCACAACGTGAGCGTCACCTTCCGGTCGCGCGGGCTGGCGGAGGTGCTGGGCGACCGGCGCTTCATCGTGTGCTACCTGACGAACCCCGAGGCGGAGGGCGCTCTGCTGCCGGTGGACAACGAGCGGGAGTGGGTGTTCCACGCCCCGTGGCAGCCGGAGCGGGGCGAGACGCTGGAGGACTTCACGGACGAGCGGTGCGCCCGCCACATCCGTACCGCCGTCGGCGCGCCGGACATCGACGTGGAGATCACCGGCAAGGCGCCGTGGCACGCGGCGGAGCGGGTGGCCGAGCGGTACGCGCGAGGGCGGGTGTTCCTGGCCGGTGACTCGGCGCACGAGATGTCGCCGACCGGGGCGTTCGGCTCGAACACCGGCATCCAGGACGCGCACAACCTGGCGTGGAAGCTGGCGGCGGTGCTGCGGGGCGAGGCGGGCCGGGGGCTGCTGGAGACGTACGGGCAGGAGCGGCTGCCGGTGGCCCGGGCGACCAGTGAGCGCGCGTCGGCCCGGTCCGACGAGCACAGCCACCCCGGCTACGCTCCCCCGCCTTCGGTCGGCGGGGGCAAGCGGGGCGGGATGCTGAACGTGGCGCTGGGCTACCGCTACACGGCGGGCGCCGTGCTGGGCGTGGCGCCGGACGCACCGGTGGTCCCGGAGGGGATGCGGCTGACGGGCGAGCCGGGCAGCCGGGCGCCCCACCTCTGGGTGCGCCGGGCCGGGGAGCGGATCTCGACCCTGGATCTGTACGAGCGCTCGTTCGTGCTGCTGGCGGACGGTGCGGACTCGGTGTGGCGGCGGGCCGCGGCCCGGGTGGCGGACCGGCTGGGGGTGCGGCTGGACGCGTTCGGCATCGGTGCGGGTGCCGACCTGGAACCGGAGGACGGGGCGGACTGGGCCGAGGCGCACGGGACGGGCCGGGACGGCGCTGTCCTGGTGCGCCCCGACGGCTTCGTCGCCTGGCGTACGCAGTCGGGCTCCGAGGACGCCGAGGCCACGCTGCACGACGTCCTGGTCACACTCCTGCACCGGGACTGACGCGACGTCAGTCCACTGATCAGACCCCGAACGACCGGAGCGCGGCGAGGAATTCCTCCGGTCGTTCGGTGTGTACGAGATGGCCCGCGTCGATGGTGACGAGCTCCGCGCCGGGGATGGCGCGGGCCATTGCGGCCAGGTCCTCCTGGGCGATCTGGCTCCTCGGACCGCCGCTGATGACGAGGGTGGGGGCGGTGATCTCGCCGAGGAGTTCACGGCCGGCCGGGTCCGGGTCGTTGAGCTGGGCGTCGATGGCGGGCACGACAGGCCAGTCGAAGTCCAGCTCCTCGTCGGGCCGTTGCGGCACGGGGCGGGGCGGGTCGAGCGGAATGAGCGGCGGCGCCTCCTCGATGACCAGGCGGCCGATCAGCCCGGGGTGCCGCTCGGCGAGCAGATAGGCGGCGGCCCCGCCCATGGAGTGCCCGACGACGGTGGCACCGGCGAGGTTGCGGGCCTCCAGGAAGCCGTGCAAGTCGTCACGGAACAGTTCGAAGCTGTAGCGGCCGGGCCAGTCGCTGAGCCCGTGGCCCCGGAAGTCGAAGGCGTACACCCGGTGTGTGGCGGCCAGCCGGGCGGCCACATGGGCCCAGTCGGCGCTGCTGCCGCACCGGCCGTGGGCCAGGACGACCGGCGGCGCGGCCGGGTCGCCCCACACCCGGTACGCGAGCCGTGTCCCGCCGGCCCGGACGCTGTGCACCTCCGGGTCGAGGAACGCCTCGACGCCACGGGCGAACGCCCCCGCGTCGTCGATCCACGGGAAGTGCGCGGCGCCGCGCTGCACGGCGAACTCCGCGTGCGGGAAGAGCGCGGCGAGTCCGGCGGCCGCGTCGGGCGTGCTGACGGTGTCGTACTCCCCGGCCAGCACGAGGACCGGTGCCGCCAGCGTGCGCAGGGCGGGGACCGTCGCGGCCGGGTCGAAGGCGCCCTCCCCGGCGTACCGCGCGGCGGCCTCGGCGTTGATCTGCGCGGGCGAGGCAGCGCCGTGCTCCTGGGCGGCGGCGTCCCAGCGGCCGTACATGAACGGCCGTGTCCTGGCGCGCAGTCCGTCGTCCATCCGGCCCGCCCAGACCTCTTCCAGGGCGGCGAGCGCGTCCTCGTACCACGGTTCCGAGGCGCGCAGGGCGGCCGTCTCGCGGGATTCGCGCACCGAGCCGGGAAGGCCGGCGGCCCGGGTGGTGGGGGTGACGAGGACCAGGTTGCGCAGCCGGTGCGGATACCGGGCGGCATAGAGCGCCGCGAGGTCGCCGGCCGCGGAGTGGGCGAGGAGGTCGACGCGTTCGAGGCCGAGGTGGGCGCGCAGGGCCTCGACGTCCTCGGTCTGCCGGTCGCAGCGGTAGGTGGCGGGATCTTCGGGGGCTGCGGAGTCGCCCGTGCCCCGGAGATCGAGGAGGACCAGCTGCCGGCGGTCCGCGAGCCCACCGAGGGTGCCGAGGTAGGCGCTCGCCCGCATGGCACCGCCGGGCAGGCAGATCAGCGGTGCCCCCTCCCCCACGAGGTGATAGGCGAGCTCGGTTCCGTCGTACGTGTGGAAGGTCGGCATGCCTCCATCCAAACAGGGCCGTCCGGGTGACGCAGCCGTGTTCGGTACGGGCGTATTCGCGCTCCGGCCCGGATGCGTCACCCCTCTTGCCAGGCGGTGCAAGATCCTGAATTACTGCTCCCGGAGGAGGCGACCGAATGATCGGTCGCCCGCGCGGCGCGCACGGACGAGGGAGGCCCGACATGTCGGCTCTGCTGGACACGGCGGAACGGATGAGCCGCACCGAGTTGGAGGCGCTTCAGCTCGAACGGCTGCGGGCCACCCTGCGCCACGCCTACGAGAACGTGGCGCACTACCGGGCCGCGTTCGACCGGGCGGGCCTGAGGCCGGAGGACTGCCGCTCGCTCGCCGACCTGGCCCGCTTCCCGTTCACCACCAAGGCGGATCTGCGGGACAACTACCCGTTCGGGATGTTCGCGGTCCCCGAGGACCAAGTGCGCCGGGTCCACGCCTCCAGCGGGACGACGGGCCGCCCGACCGTCGTCGGCTACACCGGGAAGGACCTGGAGACATGGGCCGACGTGGTCGCCCGCTCCATCAGGGCGGCGGGCGGCCGGCCGGGGCAGAAGATCCATGTGGCGTACGGGTACGGGCTGTTCACCGGTGGCCTCGGGGCGCATTACGGGGCGGAGCGGCTGGGCTGCACGGTGATTCCCGCGTCCGGCGGCATGACGGCCCGCCAGGTGCAGCTGATCCAGGACTTCCGGCCCGACATCATCATGGTGACGCCCTCGTACATGCTCACCATTCTCGACGAGTTCGAACGGCAGGGCGTCGATCCGCGTACGACCTCGCTGAAGGCGGGGATCTTCGGGGCGGAGCCGTGGACGGAGGAGATGCGGCGGGAGATCGAGGAGCGGTTCGCGATCGACGCGGTCGACATCTACGGCCTGTCCGAGGTGATGGGCCCCGGCGTGGCCCAGGAGTGCGTGGAGACGAAGGACGGGCTGCACATCTGGGAGGACCACTTCTATCCGGAGGTGGTCGACCCGTTCACCGGCGAGGTGCTGCCCGACGGGGAGCGCGGCGAGCTGGTGTTCACCTCGCTGACGAAGGAGGCCATGCCGGTGATCCGGTACCGGACCCGGGACCTGACCCGGCTGCTGCCCGGCACGGCCAGGGTGTTCCGGCGGATGGAGAAGGTCACCGGGCGCAGCGACGACCTGGTGATCCTTCGCGGGGTGAACCTCTTCCCGACGCAGATCGAGGAGATCGTGCTCCGCACCCCGGGGGTGTCGCCGCACTTCCAGCTGCGGCTGACCCGGGAGGGCCGGCTCGATGTGCTGACGGTGCGGGCCGAAGCCAGGCCCGGCGCGACACCGGAGCAGCGGTCGGCGGCCGCCGCGTCGGTCGCGGCGGCGGTCAAGGACGGGATCGGGGTGTCGGTGGGCGTCGAGATCGTGGATCCGGAGACGCTGGAGCGATCCGTCGGCAAGTTCCGGCGGATCGTGGACGAGCGCGGGTGACCGGCCAACTCCCCCGCTGACCGGCGGGGTTGCTGTGGCAGGATGAGCCCGCGTGAGCCATTGTCCGTCGGAGGAATCGTTTTCTCCGGCCGAGGGTTGGGGAGCACATCATGACGGCAGGCCCGGTCGACACGAGCAGGCCGCATCCGGCCCGTGTCTACGACTACCTCCTGGGCGGCAAGGACCACTACCCCGTCGACCAGGAACTCGGCGAGCAGATGCCGGAGCCGGCGAAGGTGGGGGTCGCGCAGAACCGGGCCTTCATGCACCGGGCGGCCGGCTGGGCGGCGCGGGAGGGCATTGACCAGTTCCTCGACATCGGGACCGGCATCCCGACCCGGCCGAATCTCCATCAGATCGTCCAGGAGATCAACCCGGCGGCCCGGATCGTCTACACGGACAACGATCCGATCGTCCTGCGGCACGCGGAGGCGCTGCTCGTCAGCGCGCCGGAGGGCGTCACCGATTACCTGGAGGCCGATGTGCGGTCGCCGGAGAAGATCCTCGACCACGCCCGTACGGTGCTGGACTTCGAGCGGCCCGTGGCGCTCTCGATGATCGCCCTGATGCACTTCCTGTCCGACGAGGACGATCCGTACGGCATCACCCGCACGCTCGTCGACGCGCTGCCCGCCGGAAGCTGCCTGGTGCTCTCCCACTTCACGGTGGACTTCCTCGCCGCGCACCAGGAGGCCCTGACCCGCTACCGGTCGAGCGGCATCACGCTGCAGCCGCGCAGCGGTGCGGAGGTGGCCCGCTTCTTCGACGGGCTCGACCTGGTCGCACCCGGCCTGGTGGCCGCCCCGCACTGGCACGGCGTGCCCGCACCGGAGCACGGGCAGATCCCCGACACCATCTACGCGGGGGCCGGCCGCGTCCGCGGATAGGTGTGTGCCCCTCTGAGTGCCGTCAGGCCAGGCGGTCGCGCAGTTCCCGCTTGAGGATCTTGCCGCTGGCGTTGCGCGGGAGGGCGTCCACGAACACGACCCGCTTCGGTGCCTTGAAGTGGGCGAGCCGTTCGCGGGCGTGCGCGATCAGCTCGTCCTCGGTCGTCTCGCCCTTCAGGACGACGACGGCGGTGACGGCCTCGATCCAGCGCTCGTCGGGCAGCCCGACGACGGCGGTCTCGGCGACGGCGGGGTGGGTGTAGAGGGCGTCCTCGACCTGCCGGGAGGCGACGAGGACGCCGCCGGAGTTGATGACGTCCTTCACCCGGTCGACCACCGTGAAGTAGCCGTCGGCGTCCCGGACGGCGAGGTCGCCGGAGTGGAACCAGCCGTCGCGGAACGCCTCCGCGCTCTCCTGCGGCTTGTCCCAGTAGCCGGTGCACAGCTGGGGCGAGCGGTAGACCACCTCGCCCGCGGTGCCGTCGGGGACCTCCTTGCCGTTCTCGTCGACCACCTTCGCCTCGACGAAGAGGACGGGCCGGCCGCACGAGTCCATCCGGCCCTCGTGCTCGTCCGGTCCGAGCACGGTGGCGAGCGGGCCGATCTCGCTCTGCCCGAAGCAGTTGTAGAAGGCCAGTCCGGGCAGCCGGTCGCGGAGGCGTTCCAGCACGGGGACGGGCATGATCGACGCCCCGTAGTACGCCTTGCGCAGGCCGCCGAGGTCGCGGGCGGCGAAGTCGGGGTGGTTGGCGAGGCCGATCCAGACGGTGGGCGGGGCGAAGAGGCTGTCGGCCCGCCCCGACTCGACCAGTTCGAAGATCCGGGCCGCGTCCGGCGCGTCCAGGACCGTGTTCTCGGCGCCCACCGCGAGGTAGGGCAGCAGGAACACATGCATCTGCGCCGAGTGGTAGAGCGGCAGCGCGTGGACGGGGCGGTCCCCGGCGCGCAGGTCGAGCGCGGTGATCGCGCTGACGTACTCGTGGACGAGGGCCCCGTGCGTCATCATCGCACCCTTGGGCAGCGCGGTCGTCCCGGAGGTGTACAGCAGCTGGACCAGGTCGTCGGCGGCCGGTTCGCGCGCGGGGGTGAACGGGCGCGGGGTGCCCAGCTCTGCCAGCAGCGACGCGTCGTCGTCGCGCAGCACCCGCACGGCGAAGCCCTCCGGGACGCGGTCCGCGAGCCCCGGGTCGGTGAGGACCAGGGAGCTGGTGGACTGGCGCAGGATGTACGCCAGGTCCTCGCCGGTGAGGTTCTGGTTGACGGGCACATGGACGAGCCCGGCCCGGGCGCAGGCGAGGAAGGCGATCAGATACACGTCCGAGTTGTGGGCGTAGGCGGCGACCCGGTCCCCCGGGCGCAGCCCGTGGTCCTCGGTGAGGGCGGCGGCCGCGGTGCCGACGGCCGCGTCCAGCTCGCGGTAGGTCCAGGCCCGGTCGGCGTACCGCAGGGCGGTCCGTTCGGGGGCGCGCCGTGCGCTGCGGGTCAGGACGCCGTCGACTGTGCTGCTGCGTACACCGGTCATGGCGTGATCCTGTGCGGCGGGGACGCCGCGGTCAAGGGCCTGACGCGACATCAGATTCTTTCCGGTTCCCACCCCTACGGCGCGGCGGAACCTGACAGTACTCTCTGCTCGGCAGGAAGTTTCACGCTCGGAAGAGATTGCGAAAGTTACTTTCAGGCAGCGGGAAGGGGTTGTGCATGACGGAGGACACGGCGGCCGGGGGCATCAGCCGGCGGAGGCTCGGTGGTGGGATGCTGGCCCTGGGCGGGGCACTCGCCCTGGCGCCGATCCCGTTCGCGGGCACGGCGTCTGCCACGGAGTCTGGGGTGGGGTCGTCGGAGATGCACGCGGGCAGGGGCGCGAAGCCGACGCTGCGGCGCGGATCGGCCGCCCGCGCCGGGCTGTTGCGGGAACCGCTCGACCAGCTGGTCACCGAGGCGGAGCGCTACCTGGCCGCCTCGCCGAAGCACCCGTGGTACGCGGGCGCGGTGCTGCTCGCGGGCCGGGGCGGGACGGTGGCACTGCACCACCCGATCGGCAAGGCGGTGCGCTACTCGGCGTACGACGAGACGACCGACACCGGGGTGGAGTTCCCCGAGGACCAGCAGATCGCGATGGCCGAGGACACGGTCTTCGACCTGGCGTCGGTCTCGAAGCTGTTCACCTCGATCCTGGCGGTGCAGCAGATCGAGCGCGGCACGCTGGAGCTGGAGGCGACGGTCGCGTCCTATCTGCCGGAGTTCGCCGGCGGCGGCAAGCAGGACATCACGATCCGTCAGCTGCTCACCCACACCTCGGGGTTCCGCGCCTGGATCCCGCTCTACAGCGCGCCGACCCGGGAAGGGAAGCTGGAGCTGCTGTGGAAGGAGGTACCGGCCAACCCGCCGGGCACGGTCTACCTCTACTCCGACCTCAACCTGATCTCGCTCCAGCTGGTCCTGGAGAAGCTGACCGGGCGGACCCTGGACGTACTGCTGCGCGAGCGGATCACCGGTCCGCTCGGGATGCGGCGCACCCGTTACAACCCGCCCGCCTCCTGGAAGCCGAAGATCGCCGCGACCGAGGACGCCCGGCTCCCCTGGTCCGGGCTCGACCGCGGTCTGGTCTGGGGCGAGGTGCACGACGAGAACGCCTTCAGCCTGGACGGGGTCGCCGGTCACGCCGGGGTGTTCTCCTGCGCCTGGGACCTCGCGGTGCTGGCGCGCACCCTGCTCAACGGCGGGGTCTACGGGCGGGCCCGCATCCTCTCCGCGGACTCCGTCGACCTGCTGTTCACCGACTTCAACACGGCGTTCCCCGGTGACGAGCACGGCCTCGGCTTCGAGCTCTACCAGCACTGGTACATGGGCGCCATGGCGACTCCCCGGACGGCCGGTCACACGGGCTTCACCGGGACCAGTCTGGTCCTGGACCCGACCACGGACTCGTTCCTGATCGTGCTGGGCAACTCGGTGCACCCGGTGCGCAACTGGCGGTCCGGCAGCGCACCGCGTGTGGCCACCGCCAACCAGATGGCACGGGCCGTCGCGGTCCACCCGGCCCGGGGCCGTACCGCCTGGTTCTCCGGGATGGCGAGCGCCTCCACGGCCACCCTGGCGCTTCCCCCCCTGCCGCTCGCCTCCTCGCGGGCCAAGCTGAGCTGCGCGCTGTGGTGGGACACCGAACCGGCGTCGGATTTCCTGTACCTGGAGGCTTCGACGGACGCCGGCACCACCTGGCAGCCGGTCCCGTTCACCACCACCCCGACGGGCCAGGGCGGGCGCCCTCGCCCCGAGGCGCACCCCGACGGCTCGCTCTCCGGCTGGTCGGGCCGGGTCTGGCACCGCCTCGACGCGGGCCTCGCCGGCGTGCGCGGCGCCGAGGTCCTGCTCCGGTGGCGCTACACCACGGACCAGCTGTACGTGGGCCGGGGCGTGTATGTGGACGCCATCAAGGTCGAGGACGGCGGCCGTACGGTCTTCGACGAGGGCCGGCCGTCGGACGCCCGGCGGATCGAGCCGAGGGGCTGGGCCGCATCGGCCGACTGACCGGCCCCTGGGCCGTGTCCTGGGACGCGGGGCGGGCGGGCCCGGCCGCCCGCCCCGCCGCGGTGCGTGTGGCCCGTGTCAGGGCGGCGCGTGGCCGCGCTGCCGGAGCGCCGCCACCTCGCGGTAGAGGTCGTCGGCCTGGCGGGCGCGGCCCAGCTGTTCGAGGCAGTGCGCCTCGTCGTCGCGGCCGGCGAGCGTGTCGGGGTGGGCGGGGCCCAGCAGCCGCGTCCGGACGTCGGCGACCTGCCGGTACAGGGCGAGCGCTTCGGTCCAGCGCCCCAGCCAGCCGAGGGCGACGGCGACCTCGCGGCGGCTGACAAGGGTGTCGGGGTGATCGGGGCCCAGGACGTGCTCCCGGGCGCCGCACACCGCCTGTGCCTCGGCCAGTGCCTCGTCCCAGCGGGCCAGCCGGCCGAGGTTGACGCCCAGTCCGTGGCGGGCCCGCAGGGTCTCCGGGTCGGTGGGGCCGTTGACCCGGGTGCGGTCGGCGACGAGCGCGCGGTACAGCTCCAGGGCGTCGGCGCTGCGGCCGAGACGGCCCAGGCTGATGCCCACCTCGTAGCGGGTGGCGAGGGTGTCCGGGTGTTCGGCGCCGAGCAGCCGGGTCCGTGCCTCGGCGACCTGGCGGTACGTGTGCAGGGCTTCCGTCCACCGGCCGAGCCTGCCGAGCGTGTAGCCGACCTCGTAGAGCGTGACCAGGGTGTCGGGGTGGTCGGCCCCCAGCACCCGGGCGCGGGCCGCGGCCACGTCGCGGGCCGTGCGGTGGGCCTCCTCCAGATGCCCCAGCCGGCTGAGGCTGAAGGCCAGGTTGTGGCGGCAGCGCAGGGTGTCGGGGTGGTCGGGGCCCATCGCGCGCTCCCGTGACGCGAGCACGGCGGCGTGCAGTTCGTGGGCCTCGGTGTGCCGGCCGAGGCGGCCCAGCGCGTACGCCATCTGCTGCCGGGCGGCGAGTGTTTCGCCGTGCTCGGCGCCGAGGGCGCGGGCGCGGTCCTCGGCGATGCGGCCGAACTCGCGCAGCGCGTTCTCGGCCCGGTCCTTGCGGGTGGGTCGGGGGACCGGGATATGGGGGTCGGCGCGGGTGCCCGGCCCGGCGGTTCCGTTGGTCCAGGTGAGTGTGAGGCCCGCCGAGTGGTCGGGCGGCGCCACGGGGTTCGCGGTGGCCGTCGCCTTGTGGCCGCCGGTCATCGTGTGCGCCCAGGCGGGCAGCGGCGCGGCGGCGGGCAGCCGGCCGGAGAGGGTGCCCCGGGCGGGCGGCACCTCGCCGGCCGGGCCCAGGAAGGGCTGATCGCCGGTGCGGCCTACGGCGATGCGGCGGCGCAGGTCGTGGGCGTCGGCCGGGCGCTCCTCGGGGGTCTTGGCGAGCAGGTCGAGGACGACCCGGTCGAAGAAGCCGGGCAGTTCGGCGCGGTGGGAGCGCAGCGGTTCGGGAGGGGTGTCGCGGTGGCCGACGAGGATGCCCCAGGAGTCCTCCAGGTCGAAGGGCGGGGCGCCGGTGGCGATCTCGTACAGCACGCAGCCCAGCGAGTAGAGGTCGCTGCGGTGGTCGACCTGGCCGCCGCTGATCTGCTCCGGCGACATGTAGTGCGGGGTGCCCATGGCGATGCCGACGCCGGTGAGCCGGGAGGTGACCGGGATGCCGTGGCCCGGCCGGGCGATGCCGAAGTCGCAGATCTTCACCGTCCCGTCGGACAGCCGCATGATGTTGGCGGGCTTGAGGTCGCGGTGGACGATGCCCTGCTGGTGGGTGTAGCCGAGCGCGTCGGCGACCTGCTCGGCGATGTCCACGATGTCGTCCACGGGCAGCGGGTGCTGCGCGTTGTCCTCCAGGAGCTGGCTGAGGTTGCGGCCGTCCAGCAACTCCATCACGAGGTAGAGCACGCCCTCGTACTCGCCGAAGTCGTGGACGACGGTGACACCCCGGTGCTGGAGGGCGGCGGCGACCCGGGCCTCGCGGCGGAAGCGTTCGCGGACGATGCGGATGTGGTCCTCGTCGTGCCGGCCGCTCATGGGCTTGAGGCATTTTACGGCGACCTGGCGGCCCAGCGCTTCGTCGCGGGCGCGCCACACCTCGCCCATGCCGCCGCGACCGATCAGGTCCAGCAGCCGGTACCGGCTCTGGATCAGCCTGGTTTCCGCCATCCCTGTTGCCGCCCCCGTCATTCAGCCCGCTGTCGCCGCACCCTCCCCGGTCCGTCCAGTATGGCTGCCTGCCTCTTCAGTGTGTACGGGGTGGGGCGGCTGCCGGGTCCGAGTCGTGCCATGGCGTTCTTGATGTGACCGGGCGGCAGCTGCCACCGCAGCCGTGCGGGGACGGTCCGCAGAAGCGCCCCGGTGGCGCGCAGCCGGCGGTCCACGGCAGCGGCCGGCGGCGCCGTCCTCCCGTACAGCTCATGGGCGAACGGCGGCAGCGACTGGTACGCGAGGGCGGCCACGCGCCGCCACAGCAGGGCGCGTACGGGGACGAGAAGCGGGGGCACGGGCGGGCGGCGCAGGAAGCCGTCGACGTCCAGCGCCTCCGGGGTCCGGGCGAGCCGGGGCCGCACGCTGGCGAAGTAGCCGGCCATCTCGGCGGTGGTCGCGGGTACGTCGTCGGGGTCGAGGCCGACGAGCCGGGCGCCGTGCCGGTGCTCGGCGATGTACTGGTCGGCCTGGCGTGCGGTGAGCGGGTAGCCGGAGCGGCGCAGGACCTGGAGATAGGAGTCGGCTTCGGCGCAGTGCACCCACAGCAGCAGCTCGGGCTCGTCCACGCCGTGGGTGCGGCCGGTCGCCGGGTCGGTGACCTTCAGGCGGGCGTGGATCTTCCGGACCCGGGCGCCCGCCTTCTCGGCGGCCTCGGTGGTGCCGTACGTGATGGTGCCGACGAACCCCGCCGTGCGCATGAGCCGGCCCCAGGCGTCCTCGCGGAAGTCCGAGTTCTGCATCACGCCGCGCACCGCGAGGGGGTGGAGTGCCTGGAGGTAGAGGGCCCGCACCCCGGCGATCCACATCATCGGGTCGCCGTGCAGCTGCCAGGTGACCGATGCGGGTCCGAAGAGCCCGGGGTCGGCTTCCCTCATGTGCGTGTCCTCCCGCTCGGGGGTGGTACGGCGCCGCGTCGCCGCACCACTCCAGTGTGGCCGGGGACGCGCTCGGTGGGCACCCCGCGGCGGGGTCGTCAGGCCGGCGGTGTCCGGAGGCGGTCCAGGAGGGCCGCCTCCGCGGTGTCGGAGTGGGTGCCCTCCCAGCTGGCCAGGGGAACGGCCCGCAGATGGCGGCCCTGGGGGTCGAGGAGGTGGCCGGCGAGCTTCATCGGCCAGAGGGTGACCGCCCGGTCGGCCACGGTCAGCTCCGGGTGGCGGGCGGTGAGCCGGGATTCGAAGGCGCCGATGTCGTCCACCGAGCGCAGCCAGGCGGCCAGGAGCAGGTTGTGCGGGCCGGTCAGCGAGGCGCAGAGCCGGATCTCGCGGATCTGGCTGATGCTCTTCGCGAGCTGGGGCGCCCGGCTCTGCGGCACCGCCGCCCAGTACGAGACCGAGACCGGCCAGCCTGAGAGCGACCGCGCCACCTCGCACCGGTAGGCGAGCGCCCGGTCGGCGTCGAGCCGGTCGAGGCGGCGGCGGACGGTCGTGGGGCTGAGCCCGGTGCGTTCGGCGATGTGGGCGACGGGCCGGCGCGGGTCCTCGCCGAGGACGCGGACCAGTTCGAGGTCGCGCCGGGGGACGGTGCGGGTGGGCTGCCGGTTCGAGGCCGGCGGGGCCAGCTTGCGGCGCTGCTGCTCGGTGAGGCGGTCGAGCCGCCAGCGGCTGCCCTCGGTGTGCAGGGTGGTGGCGACCTGGGTGCGGGAGGCCGCGACACCGTCGAGGGCGCCGAGGCGGAAGCCGACGTACCGGGCCAGCTGCGCGTGGTCCGTGAAGACCGCGGTGACCACGAGGTCCCGGCTGCCGCTGACGTACTCCAGGTTGAACACGTGCGGGTCCTCGGCGATATGGCCGGCCACCTCGTGCAGCCGCCCGGGGACGCAGTCGACCTCGATGAACGCGACGAGGGTCCAGGTGTCCGGGCCGCTCGCCGCGACCGAGGGGTGCACGCCGATCCAGGCGTGCCCGGCCTCGGTCAGCCGGGCCCAGCGCCGGGCGACCGTCGAGGCGTCGATGTCGAGCACGCCCCCGATGGTCCGCCAGTCCGCGCGCGGGGCGATCTGGAGCGCGGTGACGAGGAGCAGATCGACTTCGTCCAGCACGGGGCCACCCTTCGGGTGATGGTGGTTGTCGGCAAACGATCTGCCTGTTTCGGAGGATACGTGCACGTCGGCCGGTCCGTTCGGCCGAATCGGCACCATACCTGGCATGTTCGCACGCACTGACGCCCTCGCCCTCGGCGACTCCCTGGTCCACCTGCGCCACGCCCTGCACCGGCAGCCCGAGCTCGGCCTGGACCTCCCCCGCACCCAACGGGCCGTCCTGGACGCCCTGTCCGGACTCCCCCTGGAGATCACGACCGGCCGGCAGCTCACCTCGGTGACCGCCGTCCTGCGCGGTGGCCGGCCCGGCCCCGCCGTCCTGCTGCGCGGAGACATGGACGCGCTGCCCGTACAGGAGGACAGCGGTGTGCCGTACGCCTCCGAGGTGCCCGGGCGGATGCACGCCTGCGGACACGACGTGCACACCGCGGGGCTGGTCGGGGCGGTCCGGCTGCTGGCCGCGCGGCGCGAGGAGCTGGCGGGCGACGTGGTGTTCATGTTCCAGCCGGGCGAGGAGGGCATGGGCGGCGCCCGCCTGATGATCGAGGAGGGCGTGCTCGACGCGGCCGGGACCCGGGTCGTCGCCGCGTACGCACTCCACGTCATCTCCGCGGTGCTGCCCGTCGGCACCGCCGCCGTACGGCCCGGCCCGATGCTCGCCGCCTTCGACGAGGTCACCGTGCGGGTCTTGGGCGCCGGGGGCCACGGTTCCTCGCCGCACCTGGCGAAGGACCCGGTCCCGGCCGTCTGCGAGATGGTCACCGCGCTCCAGACGATGGTCACGCGCAGCGTCGACATCTTCGACCCGGCCGTGATCACCGTGGGCTCGCTGCACGCGGGTTCGGCCGGGAACGTCATCCCAGGGACCGCCGAGTTCACCGCCACCATCAGGACGTTCTCGGAGGAGACCCGGGCCCGGATCCGGGCGGCCCTGGAACGGACCGTGCGGGGGATCGCCGCCGCGCACGGCCTGACCGCCGTAAGCGACTACCGCGAGGGCTACCCGGTCACCGTCAACGACGCCGCCGAGGCCGCGTTCGCGCTGCGCACCGCGCGCGACGTGCTCGGCGCCGCGCAGGTCTTCGAGGCGCCGCGCCCGATGGCCGGCTCCGAGGACTTCTCGTACGTGCTGCACGAGGTCCCGGGCGCGTACGTGGGCCTCGGCGCGTGCCCGCCCGGTCAGGACCCGTCGGCCGCCCCCATGAACCACTCCGCCCAGGCGGTCTACGACGACCGGGCGGTGGCGGACGCCGCGGCCCTGCTGGCCGGGCTCGCGGCGCGGCGCCTCCAGGACGCCGAGCAGCCGTCATGAGCACGACCGAGTCCACCGGGCCCGCGCGCGCGGAGACCACGTCCGTCGCCGCGGTCGTGGGTCTCCTCGTCCTCTTCGAGCTGACGAGCGGGTTCCTTCAGGGCGGGATCGCCCCGCTGCTGCCGGACATCGGCACGGAGCTGGGCATCGCGGACGCCGACCTCAACTGGGTGGTGGCCGCCCAGCTGCTCGCCGCCGCGGTGTCCGTTCCCGCGTTCGGCCGGCTCGGCGACGTGTACGGGCACCGCCGCATGCTGCGGGTCTCGCTGGTGTGCGTGGCCGTCGGCTCGCTGCTCGCGGCCCTCGCCCCCTCGCTGCCCGTACTGCTGGCCGGCCGGGTGCTGCTGGGCCCGCTCGCGGCCCTGCTGCCGCTGGAGATCGCCCTCGTACGCGACCGGCTCTCCGTCGAACGCGCCCGCGCCGCCATCGCGCGCCTGGTCGGCGCGCTCACCCTGGGCACACTGCTCGGCGGGGTGGTCATGGGCCTGGCGCACAAGGCGACCGGCGATGTCCGGCTCACGCTGCTCCTCCCGGCCGTGCCGGCCCTGCTCTGCGTCCCGGTCTCGTTCCTCGCGATCCCGGAGTCCGCCCGGACGCCGGGCGCCCGGCTCGACTGGCCGGGCGTGGGTCTGCTGAGCCTGGCCGTGCTCCTGCTGCTCGCGGGGATCTCGGCGGCGAAGACCGGCCCCCTGCTCTCCGGCGCGGTGCTGGTCCCGGTGCCGCTCGCCCTGGTGGCGGGCGCGGTGTGGGCGGTGCGCGAGCTGCGGGTGCCCGATCCGCTGGTGGACCTGCGGGCGCTGGCCGACCGCAGTGTCGCCCCGTACTTCCTGTGCGCGGCGGCGTTCGGCGTCGTCTACTTCGGCAGCCTGGCCCCCGACTCCACGTTCCTGGCGGCGGACCCGGAACGCACCGGTTACGGCTTCGGGCTCTCCGCCCTCGCCATCTCACTGATCGCCCTGCCCGCCGGGGTCGCGGCGGTCGTCGGCTCCTCGCTGACCGCCCGCGTCGCGGGGCGCGTCGGCTACCGTCCCGCGCTGATCGCCTCGTTCGCCCTGACCGGCGTGAGCTTCCTGTCCACCGCCGCCTTCCACACGGCGATCTGGCAGCTGGTGGCGGCCAAGGTGTTCGCCGGTGCCGGGATCGGCGTGGCGCTCGGCGCGCTGCCCACGGTGATAGCGGAGGCCGGCGCCCCCTCCCGGACGGGGATCACCACGGCCCTGTACAACAACGTCAAGACCCTGGGCGGCGCGGTCGCCGGGGCGGTCGTCGCCGTCGTCCTGGCCACGCCGGCGTCCGAGACCGGAGGCGCCGTCTCCGACACCCGGGACGCGGCGAGCGAGTCCGGGTACGTCGCGGTCTGGCTGCTGTGCGCCCTGCTCTCCGCCGGCGCGGCCGTGGCGGCCGCCGCCGCGCGGCGCGGGACGGCGGATTGACCGGGGCGGACGGAGCACCCGGTTGTCATACTGCTCCGATGACCGCCATCCCCTCCCCCGCACTCGACTCGCTGTCCGGCCTCGCCTTCGGTGACGCCTTCGGCGACCGCTGGTTCGGCATCCTGCGCCGCGAGGGCCCCGAGCCCCTGGAGGCCCGGACGCTGCCCCCGGAGCCCGTGTGGCGCTGGAGCGACGACACCGCGCAGGCGCTGGTCCTCGTCCGCGAACTCGCCGAGGGCGACGGTGCCGTGGACCAGGACCGGTTCGCCCGGCGCCTGGCCGAGGAGTACGCCGCCGACACGCACCGCGGCTACGGGGCATCGATGCACGACGTCCTGCGCCGGATCGGCGCGGGCGAGCCGTGGCGGGAGGTGGTGACCGCGCAGTTCGAGGGCATGGGCTCCTGGGGCAACGGGGCGGCGATGCGCGTCGCCCCGCTCGGTGCCTGGCACGCCGCCGGCCTGGACACCGCGGTCGAGCAGGCCGCCCGCCAGAGCGCGGTCTCGCACCACCACCCGGAGGCGGCCGCCGGGGCGGTGGCGGTCGCCGTCGCCGCGGCGCTGGCCGCGCGCGGCCGGGGAGGTCCGGCGCCCGGGCGTGCCAACTTCCTCCAGGAGGTCGCCGGGCACCTGCCCGACAGCGATGTGCGCTCGGGCCTCCGGATCGCGGCCCGGATGCCCGCCCGCACCTCGGTCCGCCACGCCGCGGAGGTCCTGGGCTCCGGCTACCGGATGTCCGGGCCGGACACCGTCCCCTTCGCGCTGTGGTGTGCGGCGGGCCACCTGGACGATCTGGCGGAGGGCCTGTGGTGCACGGTGGCGGGACGCGGTGACATCGACACCACGTCCGCCATCGCGGGAGGCGTGATCGCCGCCCGTACCGGTGTCGCCGCCCTTCCCCCGTCGTGGCACACGGCCCGCGAACCGCTGCCGGGGTGGGCGGGGCTCAGCGCCTGACCGCGCGCAGCACCACGAACTTCGGGTCGCCGGCCACCGTCTCGCAGGTGCCGAAGACGCGGCGCAGGGTGGCGTGGTGGCCGAGGTGGCGGTTGGCGACCACCCAGAGTTCGCCGCCGGGGCGCAGGGCGCGCCGGGCTCCGTGGAACATGTTCCGGGCGGTCGCGTCGGTGGTGGCCTGGTGGGAGTGGAACGGCGGGTTGTTGAGGACCAGGTCCGCGCTGCCGGGTTCGGCGCCGGCCAGGGCGTCCCCGACGACGAAGCGCGCCCGGGCGTCCGGGCCGGTGTTGTCGCGGAAGGTCGCCTCGGCCGACGCCACGGCCTGGTGGGACTCGTCGATGAAGGTGAGGGTGGCCTCGGGGTTGGCGAGGGCGGCCGCGAGGCCGAGGACGCCGTTGCCGCAGCCGAGGTCCACGACGCGGTCGGGGCCGCTGCGGTCGGGCAGGTGCTTGAGGAAGAAGCGGGTGCCGATGTCGAGCCGGTCGGCGCAGAAGATCCCGGCGTGGTTGGTGACGGTGTGCCCGGCGGCCGCCCCGGCGTCCGGGGGAAGCTCGTAGCGCAGCGGCCAGGGGCTGGGGGTGCGGGGCAGAGCGGGGTCCGGGGTGCAGTGGATGAGCCGGGCCTTGCGGACCGCGAGGGAGGTGCGGGTGGGGCCGATGATCCGCTCGAAGAGGTCGAGCGTGGAGGTGTGGATCTCCTTGACCATGCCGGTGCCGACGACGACCGTGCCGGCGTGCAGGGCGGGCGCGATGCGGTGGAGCTGGTCCTCCAGGAACGCCAGGCTCTTCGGGACGCGTACGAGGAGCACGTCCACGCGGTCCGGCGGGGTGTCGCGCGGGGAGAGCAGGCGCACCGCGTCGGCGGGCAGCCCGTTCCGTTCCAGGTTCGCGGCGGTCGCCCGCTGCCCGAGGTAGGAGTCGCTGATCTGTACGGGGTGGTGCGCGGCCAGGACCGTACTCAGGGCGCCCCAGCGGTCCCCCACCACGACGACGTTCCCCGCGACGTCGACCGCCTCCAGGTGCTGGAGGAGGTAGGCGTCGGCCGCGTCCCAGGCACGGAACGGGTCGCGGGGGTCCTCGGGGAAGCGGGCGAGGTCGTAACCCGCCTCTGACGTCGTCAAACGGTTCATTGTGGGTTCAGGCTAACCGAGCGGCGCCAGGCGCCCGTACCCGCCGCGGGCGCGACGGCCGTGGCCGCCGCGCCGCACCGCTGCCTACGGCAGTCGCTTGTCGATGGCCGCCCGGCCCTCCCTGGCCAGGGTGCGCTCCGCCCATTCGAGGTTTTCCGGGGTCAGGTCGCGCCCGGACGCGAGCACCAGGTCCTCGGCGGACGGGTTGTCGCCGGCACCGGTGTGCAAGAGGTCGTCCGGAGTCACACCCCGGGTGCTGGATACGGAATCGGACTCGTCGCTCATGCCGCCTCCTTGTCCTTCCCGTCATTCTCGCCCGCCGCCGGTGCTCCCGCATCCGAGACCGCGGCGGGGTCCTGGAACGGGCCCCAGGCCCTCACTTGACCTGCACATGATAGATACGCGGGGTTCACACATCGTGACGGTCCGCATGGAAGGCTCCCGCGTACCCATAGCGGACAACGACCACCGCGGAGCCGCCCCCCACCCCGTGACGGCGCCGCGGTGCGCGTATTCCCGGAGAGGACACCCCACATGTCCCGTCGTCACCTTCCCGCGCGCCGCGCACTGCCTGCCGCGCTCGCCGCCCTCGCGGTGCTCACCGGCACGGCCGCCGCCGCACCCGCCCCGACACCACCGTCCACCGCCGCCTCCCCGCTCAGCGCGCTGGACGACACGTACTACGAGGACGCGACCGGCAAGACCGGCGCCGCGCTCAAGAGCGCCCTGCACACGATCATCAGCGACCAGAGCAAGCTCACCTACAGCCAGGTCTGGGACGCCCTGAAGGACACCGACGAGGATCCCGCCGACTCGTCCGACGTCATCGAGCTGTACACCGGGCGCTCCGTACCGAAGAGCGACAACGGCGGCAGCACCGGCCAGTGGAACCGCGAGCACGTCTGGGCCAAGTCCCACGGCGACTTCGGCACGGCCACCGGCCCCGGCACCGACATCCACCATCTGCGCCCGTCCGACGTCCAGGTCAACTCCACGCGAGGCAACAAGGACTTCGACAACGGCGGTACGGAGCTGAGCGACGCCCCGGGCAATTACACCGACGCCGACTCCTTCGAACCGCGCGACGCCGTCAAGGGTGACGTGGCCCGGATGATCCTCTACATGGCCGTGCGCTACGAAGGCGACGACGCGTTCCCCGATCTGGAACCGAACGACAGCGTGTCCAACGGCTCCTCACCGCACATCGGCCGGCTCTCCGTACTGAAGGCATGGAGCGAGCAGGACCCGCCGGACTCCTTCGAGAAGCGGCGCAATGACGTCATATACGAGGACTACCAGCACAACCGGAACCCGTTCGTGGACCACCCCGAGTGGGTGGAGGCCATCTGGTGACGCACCCGCGCCGCATCGCCGCGAGTCCGCCGGCCGTCAGCTCCGCTCCGCCTGGGCGATCCGGGGGAACGACTTGACGCCGGCGGCCTTGCGGCTGTTGGCGTGCTGACTGACGGTCCTGTCCGTCGGCGCGCCGGGGAAGCCGAGCACCACGGAGTCCAGCACCTTGCCCGACGCGTCGACGAACTCCACGCGCACGGCGAAGAACGCCGGCTTGTCGCCCCCGTTGGTCACCCGCACGAGGGCGCTGCGGAACTGCTCCCCGGGCTCGACCGCGATGCCGTTGACGGCGACGTCGTCCATCGCGTTGCCCTTGCCGTCGACGCCCTTGAGGGTCGCCACGGCCTTCTGCCGGTTGCGCTCGACGTCGGCGGACACGGAGGCGGCGAACTCGTCCTGGGTGCGCCCGCTACGGGTCGGGCTCGGACTCGCCGTGGGTTCGGCGGAGATCGTCCGGGTGCTTCTGGCCGTCCCCGCCGACGAGGTGTCGGAGTCGCCGCAGGCGGCCGCTCCGGCGACGAGTACCGCAAGGAGTGCGGCAGGGGTCAGGCCGCGGATGACGCGACCTCGGAAGGGGCGCCGCGCGGGGCCGGTCCGGTTCACAAACGCTCCGTCCACTGAGCGGGCACGGGGAAGCAGCTCTTCCCGCACCCGGGATGACCAACTCGCTCATATTAGGATCAAAAGGTATGAATTGACTCGTTGATTCACCCGCTCCGCACGCAGTGCGCGCAATTCCCCGGGAGGGAACTGATGGACACGGACGCCCTGACCGCCGGCCTGCTGCAGGAGCTGCGCCGGACCAGGCCCTACCCGGCCCTGTCCCTGACCATGCCGACCCACCGGCGCGCCCCGGACAACGCCCAGGACGCCGTACGGCTGCGCAACCTGCTGTCCGAGGCCCACAACCGGCTGGAGGCCGATCCGGAGGTGGGCCGCGAGGCGTGCGCCGCGATCAAGCAGCAGCTCGAACGTGCCGTCGGCGAACTCGACCAGCGCCGGGCCCTGGACGCGCTCGTGCTCCTCGCCACGCCCGACGAGTACCAGATCTGGCGGCTGCCGCGTACCGCACCCGAACGGGTGGTGCTGAGCGACAGCTATCTCACCCGCAACCTGGTCGCCGCGAAGGCGCAGGCCCGCCCCTTCTGGGCGCTCACCGTGGCCGCCGACCACGCCGCCCTCTTCAGCGGCACCACCGAGTCGGCCCAGGAGGCCCACGCCGGCGGCTTCCCGCTGACCGCCCCGCGCGAGGAGTTCAACCCGCAGCGCATGGAGCGGACCGGCGACACGCCGTCCAACTTCGCCAGCGAGGACACCCGCAACTTCCTCCGCACGGTGGACGAGAAGCTGCGTGCGGTCCTGGCCACCGACCCCCGACCGCTGTACCTGGTCGGCATCGCGCCGGCGCTCGCCCTGTTCGACGAGGTCGGCGAGAGCGCGAAGGACGCGGTCGGCCGGGTCACCAAGGGCGCGCCGGCCGACAACGCGCCCCGCGACCTGCTGACCGAGCTGCGCCCGGCCCTGGACGCCCGGCGCGAGCACTTCGCGAAGGAGATCGACGGACGGCTGGACGCGGCGCGCGGCCGCAAGGCGTTCGCCGGCGGTCTCGACGAGGTGTGGGCCGCGGTGCGCGAGGGCCGCGCCGGTCTGGTGGCCGTGGAGGAGCACTACCAGCAGACGGTACGGGTCGACCAGGAGCACCTGAAGCCGGTGACCGACGACGTGGTGGACCCGTCCGACGCGAGTGTCCGCGAGGACATCGTGGACGAGCTGGTGGAAGCGGCGCTGGACAGCGGCGCGGAGGTGTTCTTCGTCGCGGACGACTCGCTCAAGGGGCACGGCCGGATCGCGGCCGAACTGCGCTTCTGAGCCCGCACGGCATACGGCGTGGGCCCGGACGGGAATCTCCGTCCCGCCGTCGGCCTCCAGGAGCAGCTGGAGCACGGTGAACTCCTTCGGTGACAGATCCAGGTCCCGCCCGTCCCGGGTCGCCGACCGCCGTAC